>JAUQOU010000007.1 GCA_030550715.1 bacterium
AATCCTATCTGCTGGATAATCCTTTTCGCAAAGATCCTCTACTATCTCCTCTATGGCTTTTTTCTGGTCAGGTGTCTCCTCAAACAAAAATGTTTGAGAAAGGTGCGATAAAATATCATCTGCCCTGAAATACGGAGGTCTTTTTATAGCTCTCCTCAAAGCTATAGCACGCATAAAATGAGAAAGCTGTCTTTCTATAAATTGTTTAACTCTCTTTTTTCTCAGAGCAAATGTTTTCCCCCCAAGCTCATCAAGAGGAGGATTATCTATACCTATGTACTTATGAAGTAGAGAAATATCTTCTGCCCTTATGTAGAGCATCGCAGAATCTTTGTATTCTATCTTCAAAAATTCTCTTCCATACTCTATCGTTGTTCCTCTAAAAATCCCTATTCCGTGAACTTTATGGACAACATACGTTCCTTCTTGTAGCTCTTCAAGATTTATCGGAGGGAGTTTTGGTTTTGTTTCCTTTTTCTTTTTGGAAGAAAAAAGCTCAAAAGATACAACTGCAAACTTCCTTTCAGGAATAATGAACGGGTATGGAAGATTTACTGCTCTTTTTGTCTTCGTTCCAAGACCTTTTGCGAATTCTTCTTCATAAGAATCTCTGACGACAAAGATTATTTCATATCCCTTTGAGAGAAGTTCTTCGATATTTTCTTTTCCTTTTAGAAAATCTTTCGCATCCAAAATTTTCAGAGATAAAACTTCTTCAAGCAATTTCAAGCTTTGTGTTTTCTTTGAGTGTTCATCACAGAGCTCACCTTTGCAGAAGCAAAAAACGTTTTCAAAATAATCTGAAACCTTTACAGATTTTACATCTGTTCTTGAATCAATGCGAAAGCTCTTCAATCTTTCTATCTTGTATTCGTCTTGATGAATAAGATATATTTTCTCAACAACATCAAAAAATAGCTCAATCCTAATCTTTTTACCTTTCTTTATAACTATTTCAAAAACATCTCCGACAAGAGAAAAATCTCCTTCTTCATAAGGGTCAAAACTCACTCTTGAATATCCGTTTTTCACAAGAAATGTCAAGATATATTCTGGCTTTATTTTCATCTGCTCTTCAAGATGTAGGGAGTTTTGGGGGAGCTGAAAGAAATCAGATAGCTTTGAAGGATTGTCAAGAACCAAAATACCATCTCCGGGGAAATAAGAGAATTTTTTACCTTTGATTGTAAGAGAGGCGGAAAAAAACTTTGCTTCTTCCTTGTTCCGAAAAACAAAAATAGAACTATCCGGAACATCAAAGATGAACGGTATTGCAGATATTTGAGCTAACTTCATCTTTGATACAAAATAAAAACTTTCTCTAAATCGCAAAAAGATTAACAAAGATACAATTTTTTGTCTATATTAACTCCTACGCTCTTTGCAAGAAGAGTTAGGATAAAATTCCATAAAAAACATCTTATATTTTCATAGGGGTTGTTTTTAAATTCCCCCAATTTCTATTTCTCCGGCAAGAATGTCGTCCTCTGAGGTAGCTTTTTATATATATTTTCTGATTAGCATGAAAATCTTATGGGTTGTGTTATAAGAAAGGTTTAGCTCTTTTGAGGCTCTTATTATAGAGACTTCAAGCTCAAAAAGCTTAAGAGCTAGGACAAATTTAGTGAAAGGGACTTTTAAGTCTTCAAGAATACTGTATTTTCTGGTGCTCCACTCTTTTTTGTAGCGATAACATTTAAAGGAGTTTCTTCTGACCTTGCCAAAGTGTAGCCTGCTACAGTAAGGGCATTGTGTGAAGGACCTTAGAACACCTTTTTTCTCAAGAATTCTTCTGCTTTCCGCTCATTTGCTATAACTTCTGATAGAGTTAATAAATCCATCTGCCACCTCCTAATTTAATTATACAAAGAGTAGAATATTTTAAGCACACTATATGAAGTTATTTTATCTCACAATCTTTCACTATGTTCATGTCAATCACCCACTAATTATAAATAAATAATTTTTCTCCGCAAAGTGTTGGAATTGAGCCAGTTTTCTTATTTGCTTTTTAGTGGTGTTAAAATAAGAAACCCAGCAAAATTTTGAGTAAATAATAACTAACAGACCATCTTAGTAGAAGCATTGGAGTACAATGGCTTCAAGAAATAAGTAGAAAAGAAAAGCAAAAATGCCTTCATATTGGAAATAGCTATTTATAAAAATCCTATCCTAAAATCTACATTTTAAAGAGCGAACTTTTAATATAACCAAGTATAACCAAGAATGAGCTCAAAAGTAAATTGGAGAAACTTTTTCTCAAATCTCTATCAATCTTATAAGCCAGATTATGTAAGAAGCGGATACGGTTCAGAGTTTGCTCTCTTTCTCAGAAAGCTCGTCATAAAAAGAGCAAAAGAGAAGTTTTACAAAAACGGTATTGTTCTTGATATAGGTTGCGGAATAGGTAATTTTTCACAATACTTTCCAAAAGAAAAGTATGTAGGAATAGATATAGTTAAAAAGGCGATTCAAGAGGCAAAAGAAAAATATGCTCTAAATTTACTGCTCTCTGATGCACAAAAATTACCGTTCAAGAAAGATTCGTTTTCATTTGTAATAGCAGTAGAGGTCCTGCAATACATTGAAAACAAAGATTTATTTTTTGAAGAAGTTCTGAGAGTTATGAAATCTGATGGGAATTGTGTTCTGATAACCCAGAACCCTGATTCAATAATATGGAAATTGAGAATGAAAAAGAGAGGCAGGTCTCCGCTTCTTTTCGCAAGCATTGAAGAAATAGAGAGAATTTTGGGAAAAGACAAGATAATGATTTTGGGAGGAATATATACCCCTTTTGACTTTCTACTTCTTCTCTCTCTCCCGAACTTTCCCAAAGAATTCATAAAACAATTTGCAAAGTCATTTTATGTTGTGTTCAGAAAATAGATAAATTATTGGTAAAGTTATGAGCGAGCTTTCAAAAATGAAGAAGGAAGAAGAAAAATATAACATAAGAAAAACAAAAGGAAAAATCGCGGAAGATATCGCATGCCAATACCTTGAAAACAAAGGTTATAAAATCATAAAGAGAAATTTCAGGACAAGATACGGAGAGATAGACATAATAGCTTTGTCTCCTTCAAATGTGCTATGTTTTGTTGAAGTAAAAAGTGCGGAGAAAAATTCCAAACACCCCGAAGAATCAATAAACCAGAGAAAAATAAGCAAAATCTTGAAAAACGCTGAAATATTCATCTCACAGAACAAAGAATTTTCTCAACTTGAAACGAGATTTGATGTAATAACGATAAAAAATAGTGAGATAAATCATATAGAAGACGCGTTCTCAGAAAGTGATTTGTAGCAAGGGAAAAGTTATGCGAAATCATCGTCAGTCAAATCTTTTTAGCTTTGAGCATGTTCATTTTGCAGAGGTTGATAAAAAATTAAAATAAAACTTTGCTCAACAGCGAACATACTACTACTCTTTCCCACTCAAATTAGCTTCACTTCATCGCCAAATTCGCAAGCCTGCCAACCATTATGCGAAAAAGATTTTCATAAAAATATAGTAGAGAGCTGAGTTCAAGAGAGTAATTGGAAACCCAAACTTTACAAATTCAAAAAACCTTATTCCTTCGCCTTTTCTTTTTTCTGATGCCTGAATTATTATAACATTGCTCGCAGCACCCAAAATCGTGAGGTTACCAGCAATAGTACTTGATACGGCTAAAACCAAGAGAGAAAAAATATCTTCCCTGCTAAGTGAAGGCAAAATAAGCATAGTAAGTGGGACATTAGATACAAGCTGGCTCAAAAGAATTCCAGCACCAAAAAGATAAAGATGCGAGGTGAGGTCAAATTGAAATATGAGTTTCTGGAATAATTTTGTTTCCCATACTGATTTCATAAGGACAAACATTGAGACAAAGAAAATAAGAGTTTTCCAATCAACATTTTTAAGTACTCTCAAAGTCCTTCCACCAAAGAGCAAAACCGGTAAAGCCGAAACAAAAGTTATATAATGTATAGGGAATTTTATATCCAGTCCAAGAAAAATTGCAATGGTTCTGAAAACTATGAGCATAATAAGTAAAGTCATTGAGAGTTTAGAGACAATCTCAAGTCTCTTTTGAGATTTTTCAAAAGAACGCTCGGTCTCCAAAAATTCTTTGCCCTGAACAAAATCTTTCATCTCTGAAAAACTTATCTTGAAATCTTTTATCCTGTAAAGAGTTTTAAGAAAAAAAGGAGTAATCACAAGATTCACAACAGTTGGAGCAAAAAGATAGATAAAAAATATCCAAAATTCATTGCCGAAATTTCCATAATGAGCTATGAGGAAGTTCTGCGGATTTCCTATGGGACTCATTACGCTACCTATCGTAACCGAGAAAGCAAGAAGAAGCAAAAAGAACTTTTCGTCAACCCCACAAATTCGTGAGATATAAATGCCAACGGGAGTTGCTATTATAGCCACAGTATCGTTCATCAAAATTGCAGATGAGAACCCCATGAGCAAACTGAAAAATAGAATAAGATGACCAAAACTCTTCACTCTTTTTAAGATACCATAGGACAGCTTTTGAAGATATCCGCTTTCTTCAAGAGCAGAACCTATAACAAACATACTGAAAAGAAACAAAATAACATCAAAATCAATGGCCCTAAAAGCTTCTTGAAGAGAAATTCCACCAGATAAGATAACAATGAAGGAACCAATAACCATAGCTTGCCATATCTCAAACTTGATACCTCTCAAACTTCTCAAAGAGATAAGAACGATAACAAGAGCAAGAGATAGTACAGGAACAAACTCCCGAAGAAACATCTTAAAATTTCAAAAATATAAAACAAAAGAAACAAAAAATGAGAAAAACAAAATTTTAGCTATCAAAATATCTAAGTATCAGGTTTGATATAATTGTGAATTTTCCAGAATGCAGGTGATAGAAGAGATAAAAAAAATTTTTGAAGAGATTATCCTATCACTTTCCAGAATATACCAAGTAATCGTTTCATCAGAAGAAGGAATCTTTTCAAAAGAAATAGAAGAAAATTTAGATAAGTTGAAAGAGTTATTCCAGGCATTACAAAAGAATCTTTCCGACCTTTTAAACAAGAAGGATGTCCAGCCAGTAGATATTTCAGAAATAATAAACCTATGCGCAAAGGCAGGAGATATATCAGAAAAAATTGAAAGCAAACTGAAAGATATAGCGGAAAAAGACGCAAAGAAAATAGAATCTCTAATGAGATTGCAGGAACAGATAAAATCGGCTCTATCATTTATCTCAAAAGGGAAAAAATTAGAGTTCAAAACCTAAAACAGGAAAAACAGACCATTTCACCTTATTCCTAACTGACCATGCAAATTACTCCCTTGACAGAAAACTTTACCATTTTTCTTGACATAGCAAAAGTGATATGCCCCCAAAGATAGAGATATAACATCATCATCTATCTTGAAAGGTGAAGGATAGTGAATTGAATTCCAGCACCAAAGAGAACCATCTTGTTTTATAGCACAACCAAAAGCATTACCTATATCTGCAAAAATAACATCGTCTAAAACTTTTCTCGGAGGATAAATTATCTCATCACTACCAAATTCTCTTCCGAAGCACCAAAGGGAATTATCTTTTTTCAGGAAACATGTCTGATATCCATCTCCGGCATAAACATTCAAGACATCAAACGCAAACGATTCACGACCTTCGTAGTTTACGAAAGAAGTCGCCGTCTGGTTATACATATTCCAACCACAGCACTTTAAAGTTCCGTCTTTTTTGAGATAGCACGAATGTCCGCCCCCATAGGGAAAAGAAATAATATCTCCGATAGCACCGTAATATCCCCCACAGGTAAAAGATACAACTTCACCAGTTATAAAGGAAGGAGAGGTTTTAGGTATATTTGTTCCATCACACAACTCGCCAAACTTATTATTTCCCCAGCACCAGAGAGAATTATCATTCTTCAAAATACATCCGTGAGATTGAGCAAGAGATAAAGATTTCACTTCATCTGCTATCTTTGTTGGATTGAGATTACAGTTTTTATTTTCTTTATTGTACTCATCACACGAATGTGTTCCCATTCCTCCATCTCCAAGTATCCCTCCGTTTAAACCCCAGCACCAGAGAGAACTATCTTTTTTGATTGTACAAGTTCTTCCAAACGAAGCAGAAACATAGATAACATCGTTCATAACCTTCGTAGGAAGGAACTTCTGGTTTAAAGGTAAATTTCCATTTATAGCTCCTTCGTAATTAGTTCCCCAGCACCAAAGGGAACCATCTTTTTTTATCGCGCATGTGTGATATTGACCAGCAGAAACAGAAATAAATTCATCTAATCCTCTAACTTCAACAGGAGAGGAGTAGTAATCATTAGTATGCTCTTTTTTCTCACATGAGTATGCTAAAAATAAAAGTAAGATAGAAAGGTAGATTTTCAATTCAGAAAAATCAAAAGCATAAAAGATTTTCCAATTCTTCATAAACTTGCTTATCCCTCGTTAATAGTAAATTTAATAAAAGTTTTCAGGACAGAATTATTATTCCTTTTTCAGAAGAAAATGGACTTAAAGATAAATCCAGATGAGGCAGAACACCGAAAAATTAAGAGAAAAATTTCATCTTTGAAATCGTCTTTGAGAGAAAGAAAAGTTCTCACAAAAGTTCTTGAAAACATAGCTTGGCTACTTGCGGATAAGGTTATAAGGTTTGGCATAACGATGGTGATATCTGTTCTCGTAGCGAGATACCTTGGACCCGAAAAGTACGGTATTTTGAGTTATGCTTCTGCGCTGACTTTTTTAGTTCTTCCCTTAGCCACACTATCTTTTGATCCATTAATCATAAGGGAGCTTTCACAGAAGGAGGGAAAAATTATGATTTTGGAAAACGCCTTTACTTTGAGGTTTATAAGCTCTATCCTATGCGTTGCTTCTCTCACTCTATTTTCTATTTTAAATGAAAAAGACATGACCGCAAAAAAAAGTATAATAATCTCTTCTCTTTCTCTTATTTTTTATTCCGCATACGTTATTGACCTTTACTACCAATCTCTTCTCAAAAATTCTATTTCTGTACTTGTTTTCATATTTGGAACAATAATTTCTTCTGCTATAAAAATACTTTTCATTTTGACGAAAAGAGATGTTATATTCTTTGTTTTTGCAAATATCACAGAACAAATAATTTCTGCTTTTGCTTTTATTATTGTTTTTCGGATCAGAGAAAAAAGCTTATTCCCAAAATTCTCTCTATCCATATCAAAGGGGATATTTTTTAATTCTTTACCTCTTATTGTAGTTGGTGTTATGAACTCAATACAGGCAAGAATTGACCAGGTTTTTATCAATAACATGATAAGTTCTCGCGAGTTAGGATACTATTCAGCAGCGCTGAAAATAATTGAAATCTTATCATCTATACCTATGGCCTTGTTTCAGGTATCCCTTCCACCAATAGCCGAAGCAAAAAAAGTAAGCGAGGAAATATATGTATCAAGATTGAAAAGAGTTTATAGAGCTGTAATAACAATAACCTTTGGTCTTTGCATCATAACCGCAATATTTTCAAAACAAACAATAGATTTTGTCTTTGGTAAAGAATACGAACTCTCTTCAACTTTCCTACTGCTACTCAGTCCAAGATTAATCCTGAGTGGAATAGGTGTTGTAAGGGGCATATACATAACATGTGAAAACGCATTTTATTATTATCTCATTTCGTCTGCTGTAGGAGCTATCTTAAATCTGATTTTCAACCTTATCTTTATACCGAAGTTCGGAGTAGTAGGAGCTATAGTGTCTTCTCTTACATCTTTCACTATCTCAACGGTTGTTTTAGATGTACTGTTCCCGAAAATGAGAGGGAATGTGAAAATAATGATAAAAAGCGTACTGCCTTTGAGTTGGAGATAGATCTCTCGGCAGTTATTTTCTCAGATTTCCGAAAAAAATTTCCTAACGCAACATACTTTTTAATCTTCTCAGGTCCTCTTCTACCATTATTCTTATGAGCTCTTCAAAAGTTGTTCTCGGTTCCCATCCAAGCTTTTTCTTAGCTTTTGAGTAGTCACCACGAAGTTCGTTTATTTCACCTGGTCTATACAATTTTTCATCTATAACAACATAGTCCCGCCAGTCAAGACCGACATAGCTGAAAGCTAATTCAACAAGCTCTCTTACAGAATGAGTTTTACATGTTGCTATGACATAATCATCTGGTTCATCTTGCTGGAGCATAAGCCACATAGCCTCAACATATTCCGGAGCATATCCCCAGTCCCTCTTTGCATCAAGGTTTCCGAGTCGGAGTTCCTTAGCAAGTCCCAATTTGATCTTTGCTACGGTGTAAGATACCTTTCTTGTGACGAACTCCACACCCCTTCTTGGGGATTCATGATTAAAAAGTATTCCGTTTACAGCGAAGATGTTGTATGTCTCACGGTAATTTCTTGTAAGGTGAAATCCTGCAAGTTTTGATATACCATAGGGCGAACGAGGATAAAAAGGAGTTGATTCATTCTGTGGCGACTCCTTTGCATTCCCGAACATCTCACTTGATGCAGCAAAGTAAAACTTACAATCAGGGGCTCTTTCTTTGATAGCAGAAAGAATAAAATGGGTTCCATTTATATTCACATTCATAGTTGAGAACTCATCTTCAAAAGAATAGCTAACATAGCTTTGAGAAGCAAGATGATAGCACTCATCCGGCTTCACCTCTTCAACAACCTTGAAAATACTTGCATAGCTTTCAAGAGAAGCAGGATGCAAGATAATTTTATCAAGTATATGTTTTATTCTCCACAACCTGTGTTCGGGGTCCTCAAAAGCAACACGTCTTACAATACCGTGGACCTCGTACCCCTTTGACAGCAAAAACTCGGCAAGGTAAGAGCCATCTTGACCTGTTATCCCTGTAATCAGGGCTTTTTTCTTCTTTCCCACAAAATACAATTTAAGTCAAATAAAAATAACTCTGTTTCTCTTCAATTCCTTTGAAAAAAAGTGTGTGAAGAACCTTCGCACATTGCCTCCATTGTGGTAATAAGCATATTGGTAAAGTCAGAAGGAAATTCTTAAAATGCTTTCGTTGTAAGCGATAATGGAGTATCCGAAAAGGTAGTATCCTTGAAAATCTTAAAATCCCTTTGGCTAAGTTCATATTAGCCCTTAAACTCTTTGATTTGGAAGTTCCTGTATTGAGAGATTCAAGAGAACTAAACCTTGCTTACAATACTACTGATTTTTCATAAGGAAGCGAATATATGAGGTTGCTTGCAAGGATGATATACTTGGGGGCAAGGTAGAGATGGATGAGAGTTATTTGGTGGGAAAATCAAAAGGCAGGAGAGGTATAGGAGTTTGTGGTAAGATACCTGTATTTGGCATATTGTAAAGAGGTGGAAAAGTGAAGGTGGAAATAGTCAAAGGACGAATGGTCTGAAACTATACTAAAAGAAACGATAAAGAAGATCAAGAGAAGAGTTTGGTTATGTATGGATTTAAACATGATGAGGATTGATCACAGTTAGGAGATTTGCTGATGGGAAAGTTTATATAAATGGCATAGAGGGATTTTGGGGTTATGCGAACGAGAGATTATTAAATTATCGTGTGTTAAAGAGGGATTTATTTGAAGAATTGTTAAGGATTGTTGGCGGTGGAATAAATTGAGCAATCACCAAATTTTTTCTACTCCAGATTTTCCGAACCCACTTTCTAGTTGTTTGGAACGGTTATCTCTATTTCTCTTTCGTTATCTCTTTCCAGCACTCTGATTTTTATGATGATGTAACTTTCGTCTTTATAGTGATTTATATCTAGCTTTTCAGCCCACTCGACAAAGATCACATAATCTCCATGACTTATTTTCTCGTATATGTAGTTCAGAATATCTCCTAAATCTTCTTCTCTATCAATCCTGTAAAGGTCAACATGGGCGATATTTTTTTCCTCTCCGTAATACTCCTGAATTATTGAGAATGTTGGAGATGTTATTTCATCTTCTGGCACTCCGAAAACTTTTGACACGCCCTTGACAAAAAGTGTCTTTCCACTTCCAAGCTCACCAAAAAGAAGGAAAAGCTTCTTTTCCCTAAATCTTGAAGCTACTGTTGAAGCTATCTCTTTCGTTTCCTCAGGAGAGCGAGAGATAAAGGTTAGCTTTTCCACTTTATAGTGCAACCTACGGGAGGTGTTTCCTGAATTTCTGGTTTCTTGCCTTCAAGCAAGCTCTTTATAGCGGATTCAAAGTAGTGGTTTTTAACTTTGTTTTCATCTTCCCAGTTATCATCAGGTGCTCCGTGATAGACGAGCTTTCCTTCTGAGTCAAACAGGAATATTTCGGGAGTTCTCTGAGCTCCGTAAGCTTTTGGGACACTCTGACTCTCATCAAAAAGATAAGGGAATGGATAACCTTTTTCTTCGGCTCTCTTTTTCATATTCTCAAAGGAATCTTCCGGATACTTTTTCGGATCGTTTGCACAAATAAGGATAAAATCAACCTTATCTTTATATTTTTTCCCGAGCTTTATTATTCTATCTTCCCAAGCTTTGACATAAGGACAGTGATTCGCCCAGAATATAATCGCTTTCGGTTTCTTCGGGTCAAATGAAGAAAGAGAATAAACCTTGCCATCAACCCCAGGAAGTTTAAAATCAATTATCTTATCTCCTATCTTCATAGCAATATATTTTTATGAAGGAGAGATGAAATCTTTGATTTTTCAATTTTTTGAACTTTCTTTTCAATCCGAAGATGAAGACAAAACTTAAAGAAAAATTAATAAATTCAACATTGATGAGAAATTCAAAATATTGATGAAAAAATTTAGATTGTGTTTTAGATTATGCCAGCCGAAGTGGGAAAAATAAAAATTTTACCTGAGAAAGTAGCAAACCTGATAGCAGCGGGAGAGGTAGTTGAAAGACCTGCTTCTGTTGTGAAAGAACTCATAGAAAACTCAATAGATGCTGGAGCGAGAAAAATAGAAGTTTCTGTAAAAGGCAGAGATGAAATTTCGGTTTTTGATGATGGAGAAGGAATGAGCGAGGGAGATCTGCTTCTATGTTTCCAAAAACACGCAACAAGCAAAATAAGCTCAGAAGAAGACCTGAACTCAATATCAACGTTTGGATTCCGCGGAGAAGCTCTGCATGCAATATCTCTTGTATCAAAAATGGTCATAAGAACAAAAAGAGAAAATGATGAAATTGGAACAGAAATAAGTATAGAGGGAGGAAAACTCAAAAGCATAAAAAAAGTATATATTGATACAGGGACTCATGTCATAGTAAAAGATATTTTCTTCAACACTCCTGCGAGAAAAAAATTTCTCTCAAAAGAAAATGTTGAGTTCTCATACATCGTAGATGTCTTCTCAAGATTTGCTCTCGCTTTTCCAAATCTATATCTCAAACTGATAAAAGACGGGGAGATAGTTTTAAACCTTAAACCGAAAAGAACTCTTTCAGATACAATATCATCTATTTTCGGAAGTGAATCCCTTAAAAAAGATAAGTTTGAACTCCTTCTATCCATAGGAGATATAAGTGTAGAAGGAATTATATGGAAAGATAAAGTAGGAGTAGGCAGATGGATATTCGTAAACAAAAGATATGTGAGAGATAAGACGGTATTTTCTGCTATATCTAAGTTCAATTTTCTCAAAAGCAGTGATTTCACAATTTTCATAAGCTGTCCCCCAGAATTCTATGATGTAAATGTCAATCCGACTAAAACAGAGATAAGATGGAGAGCTCCCGCAAAAATAAAAGAGATAATAATAACCGCAATAGAAGAATCTATAAGGCACAGATTCAAAAAAGATTATCTTGAAGAAAAAAAATATGAGCAAATATCAGGGGCGAAAACACAGTTCACAGAAAAAGATAGTAAAGAAGAAAAAATCTCCCAAACAGAAATCAAACAAAATAAAAATGAGCAAACCAAAGCCCAAGAAGATGCAAAAATGCTCAAAACCTCACCAAAAATACTCACAATACTCAGGGGAATAATAGCAGTAGTAGAGTGGGAAGGAGAACTTTACCTCGTTGATATACATGCCTACCATGAAGGAAAAATATACGCATCTTTAAAAGAAAAATTTCAGAACAAAAAGACAGAAAAATTAAGATTTGTAACTCCATTTGAAGTGGAAGTCCCAAAAAAAACAGCAGAAATAATAAAAGAAATAAAAAACGAGCTATACGAAATGGGAATAGAAGCTGAGTTTGAAGAAAATAAAATAATTGTGAAAGCAATACCTTTTTATCTATCAGGAGCCGATCTCAAAGATTTCTTTATAGAGGTGGAGGAAGGATTAGATAACAAGAAGATAGAAAAATTTCTTGCCGGGAACTCGTGCAGAACAGCTCTGAGAAAGGGAGACAGAATAAACGTATGGGACGTGTCGGCAATTTTGAGCGACTTTGATGTGAATCAAAGATGCCCCCACGGGAGACCAGCGGTCATAAAACTTGATATTGATGAAATAGAAGAAAAATTCGGAAGATGCTAAAAAAGTTTCTACCTTAAAACAGAAAAAGGTCTACGATCTCTGGTCGATTGGCACATAGTTAATTTCTTCTGGACCCGTGTATATTATTCTTGGTCTGAAAATCCTGTTATCTTTTAGCTGTTCAAGAATATGAGCAAGCCATCCGACTATTCTTCCCGTAGCAAAAATAGGAGTAAACATTCTTGGCTCTATACCAAGATAACTCATCACTATTCCCGAGAAGAAATCAACATTTGGATAAATTCCTTTTTGCCCCATATTCTCTATCATAAACTTTTCTATTCTTTTGCCTATTTCAAGCCAGTGTTTCACTCTGCTATTTTTTTCTGCGAGTTTTTCTGCTATTGATTTCAAAATAGCAGCGCGAGGGTCATAGTTTTTATACACCCTGTGCCCAAATCCCGGGATCTTCTCCTTCCTTGATAACTTTGATCTAACATATTGTTCTACATTAGAAGGGTCTTTTATCTCGCTCAGCATGTTCATAACATCTTCATTAGCTCCACCGTGCAGAGGTCCTTTCAAGCTTCCTATCGCAGCAACAACAGCAGAATATATATCTGTAAAAGAAGATACGACAACCCTTGCTGAGAAGGTAGAGGCGTTTATTTCATGCTCGGCGTGCAGAATAAGTATTATATCAAATATCCTCTCTTCTTCTTCTGATGGTTTTTGACCTTTATACATCCACAACCAATTTGCAGACATAGAAACATCTTCAAGGGGATGAACCGGTTCAAGCCCTTTTATAACTCTTCCTATTGAAGCTGTTATAGTGTGCAACTTTGATATAAGACGAAGCGCCTTTATGTAGTTCAAATTGTCTGTGTTGATTTCGGCTTCCTCATCAAAAATAGAAAGATAATCAACAGCTAACCTCAAAATAGCCATAGGATGGACTCCATATCTTGCAGAGCTCCTGATAATTGAATAAACCTCAGACGGAACCTCTCTGTAAGAGTAAAGAAGTTTTTTGAAATCCCTCAGCTCTCTTTCGGTTGGGAGCCTATCGTGAAGCAAGAGAAAACAGACCTCTTCATAAGTAGAATTTTCGGCAAGTTGCTCTATTGGTATTCCCACATAAGCCAAATAACCTCTTTCACCATCTATGAAACATTTTTTAGATTCACCTATTATCACCCCTTCAAGGCCCTTTGAATATGAAGGTTTTCCATCTTTACCTGACTTTTCAGAAACATAAGACATAAAGATTTTCTCCTCCTTCCTGCGAAAATTTTATCTCTTATTTGGACAAGTTTAAAAATAAACAGGAAAGTTTCAATTTTCTGTGGCATATTTAAAAACCTTACATCCGAAAACATCATCAAGGTTGATCTCATCTCCGAGAAGTTTTGAGTATTCAAGATAGTAAGAAAGAGCTCTCATAGTGTAAAAACGTGTCTGCCTGTAAGGTATATTTTCAAGGAATAGCTCTGGATTTGAACAGATTATATCTTTCATGTCCTCTTGCCATTTTTTAACTGCATTGGGTCCGGCATTATATGCAGCTACTGCGAGCATATAAGAGCCAAGCATATTTTTGAGCTTCCAGATGTAGTAAGTACCAGCTTTTATATTTATTTCTGGCTCAAATAAAAAATCCTGCACAAAAGGAATTTTCATCTCATAGAAAACCTCTCTTGCTGTTGGTGAGATTATCTGCATAACTCCGATAGCACGAGAAGGAGAGATTGCAATAGGATTAAAATGCGACTCTATGAGAGCTATTGAAAATATGAGCGCTCGCGGAACTTTATACATAGATGATGCTTTTGATACCTCCCTGACGAATGATACAGGAAGAGGAGAATAAACTGAAAAAGTAGAGCGAAAATCAGCTTGTGGGAGAAAATATCTGAAAAATCCTCTTAATTTCAACCAAGAAATCTCCTCCTTTGTAAAAGAAAGAGAATTCAAGATTGAATTTATCAGACCATAAGCCAAAGATGAATCAGAAAGATAAATTTTCAAAAAATATAACTCCTCTGCCCTTCTTGATGGTGGTGGGAAATCAATATTTTCTATATCAATTTTTCCTGAATCATCAAACCTCAGATTAGAAAAACCCTCTTTATACTTATCTATGAGAAATAAAAAGCCCTCTGGCTTATATGATATTTTGAAATTAAAAATGTGATGTAGAATGTATCTTGCCCTGTTTTTTATGTCTTCGTAAGGAGATTGAGATGCCGAAAGAAGTAGTTTTTGCGATTCGGTGTGCATTTTTTGCTTCTCCTCATCATTTTGAATCGTAAGACCTCTCAGGTATTTTTCTACTGCAAGCTTTACCGCAAGGTCTCCAGCCAACCTTTCAGAAGAGAATAATTCAATGTATTTACGAGCAAAACTCTCAAATCTCTCCGCATCTGGGTATTTTTTTCTCGCATAAGAAAAAAGCAAAATAACATAAAGTTTTTCAAGATTTTCTTTTTTTCTTTCTTTATCAATGATACTTTCAGCGTATGATATAGCTTTCTCGTACTCTCCCAGTCCAAAATAAGCTCTGGCAATTTTCAGCTTATCATCCGTCCATATCAAAACATCTCTATACATTCCCCTCTGAAAAAGTGCATCTACAATCTTTTCTCTGTGATTTGGGTCAAGAGATTCTTTCAAACTTTTACCGTATAACCTCTGCGAGAAATCCTCTGCTCTTTTGATTCTATCCTGATAATAAGGAATAAAATCACGGGGGTCTATCAAACTATCTACGTACGCATAAAGAAAAAGTTTTGCTCTTTCTTTGAGCTTTTCACTTTCATGCATTCTCCCTCTTTCTCTGAGGAATATGATTTTTCTTTCAAGACATGTGAGAGCGAGTTCAAGAAATTCTGGAATATGCAATTTAGGTAGAACGAAATTTTCACTTTCAAATCTCTCACATATTTTCTGCTCTTTGCCCATCTGGAAAGCTATGTAAGCGAGGAGTTGCAAAACAAGGTCGTAAAAAACAAAATAGCTTGTTATAGATGTAAGATATTTTTCAGCTTCGGAAAAGTTGCCGAGCATGATGTAGGCTCTTCCGATATAATACTTTGCCCAATCCCTAAAATATGTATCTAATCCACTTTCCAGAAGGAAAATAGCTCTATCATAGAGCTTATAGTCAGCAAGAAGTTTGAGGCCATAAGCGAATTTAGCGATATTGACTTCATTTTCTTTTGGCTCTCTTTCTATTATTTTCCCCAAAGCGCTTCCGGGACCGAACCAAAACCGAAAGGAAAAAGCAGTTAGGAGAACGAATTTCAAAATAAGATTTTTGAAAACTCCTTTCAGCAAACGCATAAAAGAAATTTTATACATTTGACAGAAAATGAATAATTTGAGACACTGCTCATTCCTTAAAATTTTCTTTCCCCTAAATTCTTATCTTTTATATCTGTTAAAAATATAGATTAAAATTCTTTAAAATATCGGGGAGGTAAAAAATATGAAAGAGAGGAGAAAAAGAGTTCCGAAAGATGAAAGAAGAAGAAAAATCCTTGAGCTATCAAAGAAAGTATTTGCAAAGTATGGATTCAGAAAGACGATAATGGAAGACATAGCGCACGAAATAGGATTTACAGCGGCAGCAATATACTACTACTTTGATTCAAAAGAAGAACTTTTCAGAGAAGCGATTTCAGACGAAATAGGAAAAGTAATTTCAAAGATTGAAGAAGAGATAAAGAATTTTCAGTCCCCCCGAGAAAAGCTCATAAAAATGATAGAGATAAAAGTTGAAGGAACGAGAGAACTTATAAAGATGTTCGGAATATCAGATGAGATAGTCGGAGAGCTCAAAAGCGAGATAGACAGGTTAGGATTAAAAGAGCTTGCTTCAAGAGAATACAAGGTAATAGAAGAAATAATAAAAGAAGGGATTGAGAAAGGAGTTTTCAGAGAAGTAGATATAAGAAAAGCTGCATTTGTGATAAATGTTATAACGAAAGAGCTTGCGTCAAGACAGTATAAGAAAAAAGAAATAGAAGACATAGTTGATATAATCTTGAAAGGATTGGAGAAAAGTTCTTGAAACTCATCCTTTGAATATGCCAGCACCAAAAACACCGCTCATTTCAGCAGACGCAATAGTTGAGCATCAAAATTCATTAGTTCTTATAGAGAGAAAAAACCCCCCTTATGGATTAGCTCTGCCCGGAGGATTTATTGAAATAGGAGAAGATGTGAAAACCGCAGTTTTAAGAGAACTGAAAGAAGAAACGGGACTTGATGCAAAAGTAAAAGCAATGCTCGGAGTATACTCCGATCCGAAAAGAGACCCAAGAGGTCATGTGATAACTCTTGTCTTTATATGCGAATCAGAAGACATATCCAAACTAAAAGGGGGAGATGATGCCAAAAGAGCTTTCCTGATAGAGATAGAAAAAATACCATTTGAAAAGCTCGTCTTTGACCACTCACAGATAATAAAAGATTACCTTGAATGGAAAAAGAATCCAAAAGTTTTTGTAAGATGAGTTTCTGATGCTTTGTCCAATAAGCTTTATAGACCCCCATCTGACCCCAGTATATCCTTTTGTCTTTAACTCCACCACACCCATCTCTTACACCACCCCAGCACTCATAAGCATATTCATTATACCTACCTCAAATATAAACTCCTTCTTCATGTTTTCAAACTTCCTACTCACCAAACCATCGCTCAAAACAAGCTCCACCACCTTCTTACTCTTCAAGGTCTAAGAAATAGGTATATAGTCTTCCTTTCTTCTTTCCTTGTCTTTCTCCTCTACGGGTGAAAGGCGGGCTTATGAGTATCTCACCTCTTTTTACAAGCATTTGGTTATACTCACTCCAATCCCTGCTCATAAGAATATTATATGCTTATTGGGGCTTGTTGGAAAAAGCAATTTCTGATTTCAAAGATACTCCGGAAACTATTTTTTTGACTTCATGCTTTCAAGATATTTTCTAAAACCGATTTTTTCTATCAAAGATGCTTTCTCTTTCACCTCGCTATTTACTTTTTTCATAAAATCAACAATTTTTTGTTCTATTTCTGGATACTTTATTGAGAGGATTCTCAAAGCAAGCAAAGCGGCGTTTTTAGCGTTGTTTATGGCAACAGTAGCAACCGGGACACCCGCAGGCATCTGAACTATTGAAAGAAGAGAATCAAATCCACCAAGAGAAGATGTTTTTATTGGGACTCCTATTACGGGGAGATGAGTTATTGAAGCGACCATTCCTGGCAGATGCGCAGCTCCACCAGCACCCGCTATAATAACCTCTATACCTCTTTCCCTCGCACTTTTCGCATACTCAAACATTCTATCAGGTGTCCTATGTGCGGAAACTATTGTGAATTCATACGGTATCCCGAAACTTTCAAGAACTTCTGCCGCATCTTTCATCACTTCTATATCTGAATCGCTTCCCATTATTATACCAACAAGAACATCTCTCCCTCCAAAAATATCTCCCTTTTTCCTCTTACTCCCCATCTTTACCAGCAAAAATAAATCTTCTGAAAGAAAATGTTTGACAAATATCTTTCTTGTGGAAAGAAATCTTTATTTTTGCTCCTTCTTGTTTTTACCCTTCCCCTTATCTTTTTTCCTATCCCGATCTTCTTCATCTCCTTCAAAAAGAAAGAAATTTCCTATATCTGAAAAAAGTTTTTTTATATCTTCTGGCTCCTTGATTATAGCAGAAGGAACAAGGAGATTACTGAATTCTTCGTTTTTTTCCTCGTTTTGGTCTGTTTGCTCGGAATTTGAACTTCTAAATTTTTTCAGCGCCTTATTATTTAACCTTCCAGTAGCCAACCTTATGAAAAAATCAACAAACAGGTCTTGAACTTTTTTCTCATTGCTAAGCTCATCTGTAAGATATGTTATATTCAAGACCATCTTCTCGTGTCTATCAAGGTAATTTCTTAGCTCCTCATTAACACCTGAAAGTATATCAACAACTCTGTTGTAATCTGGTTTTCCCGAAATTATCATCTGAACGACTTCTCTCAACGAGTTAAGAGAGAGATTAACTATTTTATCTGTTGCTTTTATAAACATGCGAAAGTCGTTGAAAAGGTCTCTTATAGCCCAAAAATAATCTTCAAGGTATTCTATCTTATAAGGTTCTGGCGATTTTTTAGAGCTTTTTTCTGCGCCCTTCTCGTTATCTTTCTTATCCTCTGTTTCTTCCTCTGATTTTTCTCCCTTATCTTTTTTTGACATATCAAAAATTTATGTATAAAAATAATAAAAGTCAAAAAAATTGAAAAACGAAGCGGTAAAAAATTTAAAATAAAAACAAACAAAATTAAAATAAAAATTGTGAATATAGCTCCGAAAAAATTTTACGGAAAACTTTTCATGTTCTTTTTTCTAATATCTTACTGCTCAAAAAAAATTCCGGAGTGGATAGAAAGCCCCTATAAAAAATTTGACGAAAGAAGGTTCATAGTAGGAGTAGGGACAGGAGAGAACACAAAAATTTCCGATTCATCTGCGAGAAATGAAATCTTGAAGCAGATCAAAGTGAAAATAAAGGAGATAGTGGAAGAAGAAACACATCTCAAATCAGAAGATAAAGGCAAGAGTGTATCAATTCAGGAGTTTGCTCAGAGAAAATTCGGAGAGAGCGCAGAAGGGATACTCAAAGGCGCAATAATAAAAGAAAGATTCTACGACTCAAAAAATAAAGTTTGGTACTCACTTGCAGTTATAGATAAAGATGAAATAGCTTTCAGAGCGTCTGAAAAGCTCAACGAATCAGATATGGAAGCACTTGGAATCTTGAAAAAAATAGAAAGAGAAATAGAAGAAGAAGGAAAAATTGATTACCAGAAAGTTCTCGTAGCAATCTCAGAAGCAGAGAAAATAATAGAAAATACCGCAGAAAACAAAATAATTCTTGAACTCCTCGGAAGAAAATATGCGCTCATTTCAGAAGAAAAAATAAAAGATATAAAAGATAAAATTGAGAGCCCCGATATAAAAGTTGAAGGAACTGAAAATCTGCTGGAGCCCATCGGTGAAATAGAGATTTCAGCAAAGACATACTCAGATAGCAAACCAATAACCGGACTACCCATAACCGTAAGAATAAATGAAGTGTTCGGAAGAAAAGAAATCACCCTATCAACAGATAGCAAAGGATATGCGTCTTTATCTCAAATTGTATTTTTGAAACCCGGAGAGAACCAGATAAAAATAGTAGCTGGGAAAAAGAAAGAAGTAGTTTTCAACGTGAAAGTCGGGAGAGGTTCTTTCAGAACTCAAACTGATTTCAATTTTCTCAAAGAAAAAATAAACCGCTGTCTCACAGACTCAGGAATAAGAGTGGGAGAAAATATAGATGAAAAAGCAAGTGATAGCGAAAAACCAGTTGAAATAAAAATCATCGGGGACATAAAAAGCAGAGTGAATTACTCGGGTAAAGATTTCGCAGGAGAAGATATTTTTATATCAGAAACATCAATAAACCTTGATTTTCGCAACCCAAAGGGAGAAAAATTATACGAAAAGAGCTTTTTCGGAAGGGGGATAGGAAAGCGAAAATATGAATCAATTCTTAACTCTCTTGAAAATGCGTTAGGTCAAATGTGTGAAGGAAAAATCAGCATAACAGAAAAAGAACTTGATTTACTTATCAGAAATCTCAACCTCTGAGAACATCAGAAAAATATTATGTTGAGCAAGATGAGTATTGTGAGTGAAATCAAAGCCCAAAACTCAGCTTTCTTGAAAAACGGAACGACTCTTTTCTGGTTTGATTCGCTCTCTGGGTCCAACCCCAAAACGAGCCCTTTTATTTTCTCTTCTGGATTCGGCTTTGTGAAAAAAGAAAGCAAGACCGTTATCAAAAATGTTATAAGCCAGCTCCACCAGGCACGCCAGAGGTTCAAACTCATCTCGCTTGCATCACGACTGAATGCTATATATGACGGAGATATAAAGCCCTGCCTGACTCCAAAAAACAAAAAGAACGAAAAAATAATCCCTGCGGTAAGACCATAAAATGCAGAAGTCGGAGTAATTCTCTTTGAGACCATACCTAAAAGAACAACTGCAAACAAAGGCGCATTAACCCACGAAAAAATTGCCTGAATGTAATCCATTATTGTAGGGAAATTCATAGCCCAGTAAGCGGAAGCTATTGAAAGGAGTATCCCAACAAAAGTTGAAATCCTTCCGACAAGAACAAGTTCCTTTTCATCTGCTTTTGGTCTGAAAAGAGGTTTGTAAATGTCTTGTGTGAAGACAGTGTTGAAAGCGGTGATGTTTCCTGCTTGACCTGCCATAAACCCAGCAAGTAGAGCGGTAACACCAAGACCTATAAGTCCCGGCGAATAGTAATACATGATAAGAGCAGGAAGAGCAGAATCATAGACATAGTTTCCGTTCTCATCTAAAAGGAGCTTTATCTCTCCTTCCTGAATAAGACGCAGGGCTATAAGTCCGCCGAAAGAAACAACAAAGGGCAGAGCCATTTTGAAAAATGAAGCTATTATTGGAGCGAGGCGAGCTGACTCAAGGTCTTTGGCAGCAAAAGCTCTCTGAACAACCAAAAAATCGGTAGTCCAATAACCAAATGAAAGAACCCAACCTAATCCAAGAATAATCCCCATAAATGTTATACCCATAGGATTTTGAGAAGGTGAAAGCGTATTTTCCCATAATGAAACCATCTGTTCTGGGAATTCTTTCAGGAAAGAGAAACCACCAAAATCTATTATACCTAATACAGCTACGAAGACAAGTCCAAACCACACAAGGAAAAACTGAACAACCTCGGTAAATATAGCAGATGTGAGTCCGCCAAGAGCGGTGTATATGGACACAGTAAGAGCAGAAACCCATATACTCACATGCCAATTCCACCCCAAAATCAACTTGAAAATAAGAGCCATAAGGTAGATATTCACACCTGACATAAGAACTGTCATAATAGCAAATGATAAAGCACTTACAAATCTTACCCTTTCATCAAACCTGAAACTGAGATACCCGGGCAGAGAAATTATGTTTTTTTTGTAGTAAAAGCGCATCATGAAAAGCCCCAAAAAAAGCATTGCGGGAACCGCGCCTATCCAGTAAAAGTGAGCTGTCAAAATTCCATATTTCAAAGACGCACCCGTCCACCCCAAAATCTCTAATGAGCCAAGATTGGCAGATAGAAAAGCAAAGGCCGAAACCAGAGCGGAATTCCTCCGACCGGCAAGGAAAAAGTCCTCATTCCCATAACTCCATCTCCTCAGATAAAAACCTATCGCGAGAATAAAAACAAAATAAAGAAAAACTATAAGCCAATCCAGAAATTTCAACTCCAACATAACCAAAAATTTAATAAAATCTACCCCAAATTTTTATGATTTTAGTTCGCAGATTTTTTTAATTTATGGAGAGCGGAAACGCAACGAAAAGTTTGAAAGAAGTTCTATTAGGAATTGAAGCAGAATTTTTCGGAAACCCCGAAATAAAAATAAAAGGAATAGAATATGATTCAAGAAAGGTAAGAGAAGGATGTGCTTTTGTAGCTATCAAAGGAAGCAAAACTGACTCCCACGATCTGATAAAAGACATATTCTTCACCAAAAATGTAAGAGCTTTCATAGTTGAAGATCTGGTAAAAATTCCCAAATATGTTTTTGAGAATTCATCTTTTGCGAAAGTGAAAAGCACAAGAGAAAATCTTGGAAAAATCGCAAGAAACTTTTATGGGCAGAAAACAAAAGTCATAGGCATAACAGGAACAAAGGGAAAATCAACCACGGTGAAAATAATAGCAAAATCCCTTTCGCTCCTTGGCAGAAGATGTGGCATACTTGGCTCGGTATGGTGGAAGCTCACAACACCAGAAGCATCTGATACACTCAAAATAATGAGCGAATCTTATTTTGAAATCTTCGCAATGGAAGTGACATCAATATCTGTCGTTCAAAAAAGAATTGAAGGTATTGATTTTGAATATGGGGCTTTCTTGGGACTTGGAAGAGACCACCTTGACTTCCACAAGACGATGGAAAACTATTTTTCTGCAAAACTTGAATTTCTCAAAAAAGCCAAAAAGGTTGTAATATTTGAAGATGAATGGGGAAAAAAAGCGGTAGAGATTCTAAAAGGAGAAGGAAAAGAAGTTTTTTCTTTTCAAAAATCTCAGATAGATTACAAAGATGGAAAGTTTTTACTGCATTTTAACGGAGAGAGAGCTATGTTCAGACCTAAAATTCTCGGCTCTTTCAACGGTATAAATTACATGACTGCCTACATAATACTCAAAGATTTAGGTTTCAGCAAAGATGAAATATGCAATACTTTTGAAGAGATAGAAGGTCCTCCCGGAAGAATGGAAATCGTATCTTATAATCCGCTTTCAATAGTAGATTATTCACATACACCTGAATCTTTATCTTCTGCAATAGATGAGTGTTTGAAGTTGAAAAAGGACCAGAACTCACGGCTTTTTGTAGTTTTCGGATGTGGAGGGGAAAGAGACAGGGGCAAAAGACCCGAGATGGGAAGAGCTTCTCTTAAAGCAGATATTGTTATAATAACATCTGATAATCCGCGTGGTGAAGACCCTGATGAGATAATAAAAGACATCCTTAGCGGTATAGATGAAGAATCAATAAAAAGTAGTAAAGTTTTTGTTGAACCAGATAGAAAAAGAGCCATTTTTTTTGCTGTTGAGAGAGCTAATGAAAATGATATAATCTTGGTTGCAGGAAAAGGGCACGAAGAATATCAAATAATCGGAAATAAAGTTATCCCTTTTTCAGATAGGAGAACAATTTTAGAAGCACTTGAAAAAAAGCATAAAAACATAAAATATAAAAACAACAAATTTGAGATAAAAACTGATAAGCTATGAGATGCATTTTTTTAGATAGAGATGGAACCCTTAATATAGATAAAGGTTATTCAAATAAAATAGAAGACCTTGAAATAATTGGTAATCCAATACACGAGCTTTACTATCTCAAAAGATTAGGATTTTACATCATAGTCGTATCAAACCAAGCTGGGGCAAAGTTAGGATACTACACCGAAAAAGATGTTGAGATTTTCAACAAGGAGATTCAGAAAAAACTTTTTTGGCTCATAGATGATTTTTTCGTATGCACCCACGCACCAGATGAAAACTGCAATTGCAGAAAACCAAAAACGGGACTTATAGAAAAAGCCCTTGAAAAATATGAAATCTCTCTTGAAAACTCTTTCGTCATCGGAGATAAAGTTGCAGACATAGAGATGGGAGAAAAAGTCGGAGCAAAAACAATTCTTGTACTAACAGGACACGGGAAGAAAGAAATCACAAAAGCCAAACCAGATTTTGTAGCAGAAAACATCACACAAGCACTCCGAATGATAAGAAAAAAAACGGAAGATGAAATATTCCCACTATGCGTAAGCTTAAAAAACAATAAAAAACTTCTTGGAGTGATAGATACAAAAGAAAAATCTTTCTGGATAAAATACCAACTTGAGCCCGAAATCTACAAAAAAATAATAGAAAAAACCATGATTTTTGAGAGAAATCAAGTAAAAACATTTAGAGAAGATATAAACAATTACCTCGTCCCAAAAATCGTTGAGAACATACCAGTAGATTTCATTTTAGGGACAGCTCAGTTTGTGAGGGATTAAAAATTCTGATAATTTATAAAGATAGCTCAAAATACATAATTTTTTAGAAATCTTAAAATGGAGCTTTCTCTGACAGCACCTCAAAGCACTCAGCAGGAAGAAAAACCCGAGAGTGAAAAAGAAATTTTCAAACTCATAAGCACAACAATAAGAATAGTTTGTTCAGAGATGGTGGAGTTCGCAAAGTCAGGGCACCCGGGCGCTCCGCTCGGGCTCGCAGAAATAGCCACAGTTCTCTGGGGCAAAATCCTGAAAATAAACCCAAAAGTCCCCCTCTGGGAAGATAGAGATAGATTTATACTCTCCGCAGGGCATGCATCCGCTCTCCTCTACTTAATGCTTCACCTCGCAGGATACGACATAACAAAAGAAGACCTGAAAAATTTCAGAAAGTGGAAAAGCAAAACCCCAGGGCACCCCGAAGTTGACCAAAAACTCGGAATAGAAACAACCACCGGTCCGCTCGGGCAGGGATTCGGAATGGGAGTTGGAATGGCAATAGCAGAAAGAAAACTCCGCGAAATCTTCAACAGAGAAAACTACGACATAGTAAATCACTTCATATACGCAATAGTGAGCGACGGAGATATTATGGAAGGAATTTCCTACGAATCAGCTTCAATAGCAGGTCATCTTGGTCTTGGAAGAATAATTTACCTTTACGATAGCAACAGAACAACAATAGATGGTTCAACAAATCTTACATTTTCAGAAGATGTGAAAAAAAGATTTGAAAGCCTGGGGTGGCACACACTTGAAATAGATGGACACGATATAGATGCCATAGAACAAGCCATAAAAGAAGCACAAAAGGTAGAAGATAAACCATCACTTATTATCTGCCACACTACAATAGCAAAAGGAAGCATAAAGAAAGAGGGTTCATCAAAATCTCATGGAGCACCGCTCGGAGAAGAAGAAGTAAAAATGATGAGAGAAAAATTCAACTGGAAACTCCCCCCGCTTGAAATCCCCGAAGAAGTCAAAAAGTTCTTTGAGAAAAGAAGAAAAGAATGGGAAAAAGAATACAAAAAGTGGGAGACAAAATTCAACGAGTATAGAAAAAAGTTCCCCGAAATGGCAAAACTATGGGATAGATTCTTCAAACTCAAAATTCCAGATGACCTTGAAAAATTTTTCCCAAAATACGAAAAAGGTAAGAAAATAGCAACAAGAAACGCATCAGGAGATGCAATACAGATACTTGCGGAGAAAATCCCGAATCTCATAGGTGGGTCAGCAGACCTCGCAGAATCTGTAAAAACATACATAGAAAAATCTTCGTTCTTAAAAAAAGATAGCTTTCAAGGACAAAACATACACTTTGGAGTAAGAGAGCACGCTATGGGAGCGATAACTAATGGAATAGCTTTGCATGGAGGATTTATACCTTTCTGCGGAACCTTTCTTATATTCAGTGATTACATGAGACCTGCAATACGCCTCGCAGCACTCATGAAAAACAAAGTCATCTTCGTTTTCTCACACGACAGCGTATTTTTGGGAGAAGATGGTCCTACTCATCAACCGGTTGAGCACCTCCCGTCTTTGAGAGCTATGCCTAATCTTGTTGTCATAAGACCAGCAGACGCGAACGAAGTACCATACGCGTGGGAAATCGCCATCAGAGAAAAAAGACCTGTTGCCATAATTTTGACACGACAACCAGTGGAAGTGATAGATAGAGAAAAATACGCTCCACCACACCTTATAAAAAAAGGCGGGTACATAATAGCAGGAGAAAACATTGAAAACCCAGACCTGCTTATAATATCATCTGGTTCAGAAGTCCCTCTCGCTATTGAAGTTCATGAAAAACTCAAAGAAGAAGGATTGCTTTCAAAAGTTGTGAATCTTGCAAGCTGGGAAATTTTTGAAGAGCAACCGGAAGAATACAAAGAAAGTATCATTCCGAAATTTGAAAAAATACCTTTCAGGGTTGTGATAGAAGCAGCATCTTCATTTGGTTGGGCAAAATATGCCGGACCATACGGGCTTTACTTCTGTGTTGATTCCTTCGGACAATCAGCTCCTTACGAAGTTATAAAAGAAAAGCTCGGATTCACAGCAGAAAAAATAGTTGAAAAGATAAAAGCCGAAATCGTAAAATTCAAGCAAGCATAAAATTGATGGAAAATATTTTCTACAATAAAACCTTCGTCAGATATTTTTTCACAAATATTTGTTTTTGATGGAAGAAGAAAAGAGAAGAAAAGTTTTAATTGAACTTGCGAGAAAGGCAATAGAAAAAACTTTCGCAAACAACAGATTAACTATAACCCCCCTCAGTGAAATCATAGACATAGAAAAAGAGAAAGAACTTGCAGAAGCTCTTCGAGAAAAAAAAGGAGTTTTCATCACTTTGAAAAAATCTGGTCAGGTAAGAGGATGTATAGGAACAATCTCAAAAGATGAAATTTGGATTCAGGTTCAAAAATATGCTGTCTTTTCGGCTTTCAACGACCCGAGGTTTCCCCCTCTTGAAAAAGAAGAGCTCAAAAACATAAAAATAGAAATATCAATATTAGATGACCCACAAGACATAAAAAGCATAGAAGAAATAGAGCTCGGAAAAGACGGAGTAATTATGGAAGTAGGAGGTAAGGGAGGAGTACTTCTTCCGGAGGTTGCAGTTGAACACGGAGTGAAAACACCGCAGGAATTCCTTGAAATGCTATGCCGAAAGATAGGAATCCCAAACGACTCATGGAAAAAAGCAAAAATAAAAAAGTTCAGAACCGAAAAAATAACCAATTAAAAGAAAATCACCATTTTATACCCCAAAACCGAAAGAAACAGAAAAATGAAAAATAAAAGGAAAATTTACTAATATAATATTGATTAAATGGAAGAATCAGAACTTGGAAGGAAAAGAAAATTAGAAAAGGTAACGGTAAAATTCGCAGGTGATTCGGGAGACGGGATACAGCTTATTGGTTCTCAATTCACCGTCTCAACAGCAATATATGGGAACGATTTTGCTATTTTCCCTGAATTTCCAGCAGAAATAAGAGCCCCGGCTGGAACAACCTATGGAGTTTCTGCATTCCAAATACAATTCGGAGCGATAGACATAATGACACCGGGAGACGAACCAGATGCCCTTGTCGCTTTCAACCCCGCAGCTCTGAAAGTTAACTTAAATCTCATCAAACCCGGAGCGTTAGTAATCCTGAACATTGATGAGTTCGATGAAATAAACTTCAAGAAAGCAGAATGGAACAGCATAATAAAAGGAGAAGAAAATCTTGATGAAATCCTCTCAAAATACGAAGTGATAAAAGTTCAAATGAACAAATTAGTTATAGACGCTCTCAAAGATGTAAATCTTCCTCACAAAGAAAAATTAAGGTCAAGAAACTTTTTTGCTCTTGGTCTTGTATGCTGGATATTCATGCGACCTCTTGAGCCAATTCTCAAATTCATAAAAGAAAACTTCGGGAAGAAACCAGAAATAGCTAAGGCAAACGAACTCGCTCTCAAAGCCGGCTACAACTATGGTGAAACCCTTGAAATAAAACACAAATTTGTCAAAATAGAAATACCAAAATACAAATTTGAGCCTGGAAAATATAGATACGTTTCTGGGAATGAAGCTTTCGCACTCGGAATCCTCGCGATAAAAGAGAAAGCAAAAATCCCCGTTGTTTTCGCATCATACCCAATAACCCCCGCAAGCGATATTTTACACTACCTTGAATCATATAGAAATTTCGGCATAATAGCTTTGCAAATGGAAGACGAAATCTCTGCTGTAAATACAGCAATCGGAGCATCTTTCGCAGGAGCTCTTGGAATAACCGCAACAAGCGGTCCAGGTCTTTCTCTCAAATCAGAAGGAATAAACCTTGCAGTGATGACAGAACTCCCTCTTATTGTCATAGATAACCAGAGGTCTGGACCATCAACAGGAATGCCTACAAAAACAGAACAAACAGACCTACTCTTTGCACTCTTTGGAAGACATGGAGAATCACCTCTCATCGTCATAGCTCCAATAAGCGCAGGAGATTGCTTCTACTCAATAATAGAAGCAGCAAAACTATCAATAAAATATATGACCCCTGTGATAATACTTTCTGAACTTTACATCGCTATGGGCTCGGAACCCTGGAAAATACCAGATATAAATAAAATACCCGATATAGAAGTCAAGTTCTGGAAAGATGGCTCAAAATTTTATCCATACTCAAGAGATGAGAACACGCTTGCGAGACCCTGGGCAAAACCAGGAACTCCTGGGCTTGAACACAGAATCGGAGGGCTTGAAAAATCACACATATACGGCAGGGTTTCGTATGACCCACAAAACCACGACTTTATGGTAAAGCTGAGAGCTGAAAAAATAAGAAGAGTTCAGACAGATATTCCAGATGTTGAAGTTTACGGAGAAGAAGACGCAGAGCTTCTGGTTCTTGGATGGGGAAGCACATTCGGACACATAAGAGCAGTGGTTGAAAGAGCAAGAGAAAAGGGCTGGCCAGTCGCTCACGCTCACCTGAAATACATTAACCCACTCCCCAAAAACCTCCCAGATATACTCAAAAAATTCAAAAGAGTTCTTATCCCTGAACTGAACCTCGGACAGCTTCTTCTACTTATAAGAGGAAAATTCCTCGTAGATGCTGTCGGTTTCAACAAAGTGACAGGAACTCCTTTCAAAGAATCAGAACTCATGATGGCAGTGGAAAAAGAACTTATGAACATGGAAAAAGAAGGAAAACTCTCAAAGCCAATTCACATACAGGAAGGAAGATTTGAAGAAAAAGAAAAAGGAGGTGCAGTAAAACATGCAACAGCTTGAGGAAAAAAATATCTCTCAAGTGGTAATAAACTACACTCCGAAAGATTTTGACTCCGGAGAAGAACCAAGGTGGTGTCCCGGTTGTGGAGATTATGCGATACTCAACGCTGTAAGGTCTGCGTTCGCAGAACTCTCAAAAGAACTTGGAATCCCAAAAGAAAAATTTGTTATAGTTTCTGGAATAGGATGTTCTTCTCGTTTCCCATACTACATGAACACATATGGAATGCACGGAATACATGGAAGAGCCCCCGCAATAGCCACAGGAGTCAAAGTGGCAAATCCAGACCTTTCTGTATGGGTCGTCACAGGTGATGGAGACGGTCTCGCAATAGGAGGGAACCACCTAATACACGCAATGAGAAGAAACATAGATATAAAGATTCTCCTTTTTGATAACAGAATTTATGGCCTGACAAAAGGTCAATACTCCCCAACAAGCGTAATGGGTCAGATCACAAAAAGTTCCCCGTATGGAGTTATAGAAAGACCTGTTGACCCGGTGATGCTCGCTTTATCGCAGGGAACTACATTTATCGCAAGAGCAATAGATAGAGACATAAAACGACTCACGGAAATAATCATTGAGGCAGGAAAACACAAAGGGACAGCTTTCATTCAGATATATCAAAACTGTGTTGTTTTCAACGACAAGGCATTTGATGATTTTGCTGGCAAAGAAGTGAGAAGCGAAAGAGTTATAGAATTGAAGCATGGGAAACCTCTTCTCTTTGGCAAAAACCTTGACAAAGGAATAATAATTGAAAACGGAAGACCAAAAGTTGTAAAGATAGGAGAAAATGGTATAACAGAAGACAAAATAACGGTCTATGATGAAACCGATTTTTACCTGAACTTCGTAATAGCCACAATGCATTACCCTGATTTTCCAGAACCAATAGGTATAATAAGAAGAGTAAAAGTTCCAACCTTTGAGGAATTGCTCTACAATCAGATTGAGCATGCGAAAAAACTGAAAGGAGAAGGGAACCTGCAAAAACTCATAGATAAAAACTCATGGGAAATCCTGCCATCATAAAACATTTCTTTCATCAAAATTCTTTCAACTGAAAGAAAATGAGCAGTATCTTTGATTTCGTAGTCATAGGGTCAGGACTTGCCGGATTATCATTCGCAATAAGAGCAAGTCAATACGGTTCGGTAGCTCTGATAACAAAAGGAAAAATAGAAGAATCAAACTCATTTTATGCTCAGGGAGGAATAGCAGCTTCACCGCTTTCAGATGAGGACTCAATAGAAAAACATATTGAAGACACAATAAAAGCGGGAGATGGGCTGTGCAACACAGAAGTGGTCAGAACTATAATAGAAGAATCAAAACAAGCAATTGAAGAACTGATAAGCTGGAATGTTGAATTTGACAGAGAAGATGGAAAATTCCACCTGACAAGAGAAGGAGGACACTCAGCAAGAAGGATTCTTCACAAAGGAGATTACACAGGACAAGAAATTCAGACAAAACTCAGCGAAATAGCAAAGAATCAAAAAAACATATTCATCTTTGAGGAATTCATGGCAATAGACCTCATAACCAAATTCAAGTTCGTAGGAAGAAAGGGAGGAGAGGTTGAAGATGAATGCTATGGAGCATATATTCTCAACAAAAAAACAGGAAACATAGAAACAATCTTCGGGAAATTTGTTATTTTAGCAACAGGTGGAGCAGGAAAAGTATATCTCATAACAACAAATCCTGATACCGCAACAGGAGACGGAGTCGCGATGGCAAAAAGAGCAGGAGCAAAAATAGCTAATATGGAGTTCTACCAATTCCACCCCACAGTTCTTTATCACCACAGAGAAAAAAATTTCCTTATATCAGAAGCAGTAAGAGGAGAAGGAGGAATTCTCAGGAACAAGAACGGAGAACCATTTATGAAAAAGTATCATCCTATGGGAGAGCTTGCTCCAAGAGACATAGTAGCAAGAGCAATAGATATGGAGCTAAAAAAATCAGGAGAAGACCATGTATATCTTGACATCTCTCATCTTCCCAAAGATTTTATAGTAAAGAGGTTTCCAAAAATATATCAAAAGTGTCTTTCACTTGGGATAGATATAACGAAGGAACCCATACCCGTCGCCCCGGGCGCTCACTTTATGTGTGGAGGAGTCCTGACGGATTCCTTTGGAGAAACATCTATTTCACGACTTTTTGCTATCGGAGAGGTAGCATATAACGGATTTCACGGAGCAAACAGATTAGCTTCAAATTCACTTTTAGAGTGCCTTGTTATGTCAAAGAGAGCACTAAAAAAGTGCCTTGAATATCCAAAAAAAATTCATATACCACAGGAAGATATACCGCCTTGGAAATCAGAAAAAACAATCCCGCAAGATGAAAAAATCTTAATATCTCACACATGGGACGAGATAAGGCGACTTATGTGGAACTATGTTGGAATAGTCAGGTCAGAAAAAAGATTGCAGAGAGCATACGAAAGAATAAATATAATAAAAAAAGAAGTCATTGAAGATTACTGGAAGTATTATATTTCTGCTGACCTTATAGAACTGAGAAATATCGCCATAACCGCCGATCTTATCATCATTTCTGCAATGCAGAGAAAAGAATCAAGGGGAACCCACTTTAATATAGATTATCCATTCAAAAACGACATTGACTTCAAAAAAGACACAATAATATGATGAAAGATTTATCGGTTTCATTATAAAAGCAAAAATAAAATCCCGCACTTTCATTATACATATTGAGTTCCAGACTTCAAATGACTCTAAAATGCTCTTTCGCATGCTAAGATATTACTCAGAAATAAAAAGTTTCTTTGATCTCACAGTTATACAAAATTGGACTGGAGAAATTTTTGAGTTCAAACATACCGGAGATATTCCTTCTCCCACTTCTTTCAAGAATCCCCGAAGAAAAGAAAACAGATGTTGTGAGAGAAGTTGTCTCAAAGCTAAAAAAATCTGTCACAAAAGAAAACTCACAAAATACATTACAATTAGTTGAAAATGAGCAGAAGAAGCGCGAATTTCTGAAATCTTTGACATAACAAAAACTCTTTCATATAAAAAAGGGCTGAAAGAAGGTTTATATAAGGCAATAGAGTTAGGCATTGATATAAAATTCGGTTCAAAAGGAAAAAACTAATGCCGAATATCAAAAATAAACTCAAGCAAAACTCTAAAGGAAAAGCAAAATAATAATCAGAAATAGATAATGCAATCAGGTAAAGAACAAAAACAGAAAGTCAATACTGTCAGCAAATTTTTGCTCTCCCGCTAACATAATAAAAATTTTGGTATGAAAAAAGACAGATTAGAAAGAGTTGAAAGATTAATAGAGCAAATTGCCATTGAGATAAGAGAACTCAAAGAATCTCAAAAGAAAACCGATGAACAGCTGAGAAAAACCGATGCTGAAATAAGGGAATTCAGAGAATTACAGAGAGAAGCTTTCAAAAAAACAGATAAGCAGATAGAAGAAACAAGCAGATTAGTCGCTCGTCTTACCGATAGCTGGGGGAGATTCGTTGAAGGTATGGTCTCTCCTTCTGTTGCGGAGTTCATAAGAAAAAAAGGTTTTAGAGATATTAAGGTCTATCACCGTCTCAAAGTTTCAAAAGACGGCAAAAATGCCGAATATGATACAATTGTAGAATCACCTTCTGCAAAGCTTGTAGTTCTTGCATCAGCAAAATCGCACGTGAGCTCTCGTGATGTTGATGAGCTTTTGAGAGATATGGAGAAATTTGAGTTTTTTATGGGTGATAAATTCAAGGGCTACACTCTTTTAGGAGCAATAGCAGGAATGAGCTTTGGCAGAGGTGCAGACACATACGCAAAAAGAAAAGGAATAATAGTCTTCAAAGTATCAGGAGATGTTACGCACGCAGAAGAACCTAAAAGATTAAAACAAATAAAAATATTAAATACTTACCAAAAAACATGACAAAGAAAAAATCAACGAAAATTCAAAAATTTGCAAAAAATTAAAGTTTTCACTTTTTCAACAAAAATAAAAATTTGTAATTATTATACAAAAAATAAACCAAAAACAAAAAATAAAAGGGTAAAAAATTATGTTTCATTACACACACACACACACACACACACACAATCATAAGGAATTTTTAATTGTTTGCTTCCTTGCGAAATTTATAATATTTCAAAATCTCAAAAAAGAAAAAGGAGGTGAAAAGAGTTATGAATAAAAAAATCATGTCTTGGCTTGTGCTTTTTTTATTGCTTGTCTCGTTTTATCTTGTGGCTTACTCACAGGAAAAAGTTCCATTCCCGGAAAACTATGAAAAGCTAATCAAGGTAGAAGAAGGAGAGATAGTAAAAGGTAATCCACTATTTATGATTATTCCAGGACTTCACAGAACTTACCTTAACGATATTGCTTATGAGCACTTCAAAAAATATATAGCAGATTATAAAGCAGGCAAAGAAGTCCCGCCTTTCCCCGAAGGTTCTTATGTTGTTCTCGTAAATTATGAAGATAAAGAAGGCAAAAAACCGCGCCTTTTTGTTGTTATGCACAAGAAAAAAGAATACGGTCAAACAGGGGGTTGGGGATGGGAGGGATTCAAACCTAACGGAGAAAGAACGGTAAGAAATCCAGATAAAGATTGTGCTAATTGTCATTACAAAAGTGCAAAAGATTGGGATGGAACTTTCTTTTCCCACTATAAACCGTGATCTGAAAATCTGAAAAGATGAAATTTAGGGCAAAAATATCTCTTTTGATTTTTGGAGCAGTAATAGGAACTTCTTTTCCCATCTCTATTTTTTCCTACATAAGAGAAAAGAGAAATCTTTACAATATTCTTTATTCACAATCTTTGCTTACTTCTTTTGCTTTATCTTCACCTTTGCAATTTGAGTCAAAAGATGGAGTTTTAGATGTAATTGAAAGTCAAGTTTCGCAAATTGAAAATTTTTCATTTGCAATTGTTTTTGACAGGGATGGAAAGGAGTTCGTTCGCTATCCTGATGGAGCACCTTCAATTGAGCTTCCCGACAAGCCCGAAAACTTGCACAGCGGTAAAATAATATCCTATAAAGGGGGGCTTTTAGTTTTTAGCCCGGTTTACTCATCAGATGGCTCTGAGCTGTTAGGAGTATCTGCTATTTCTATATCAAACAAAGCGTTAAGGAATTTTCTTTTAGAAATTCTTTTATTTTTTTGATAACATCAGGCGTTTTGCTAATTGCGAACTTCATTTTAGGTTTAATTCTGGAAAATCTCAAAAAGACAGAAGAATCAATAAGAAGTTTGGGTGAAGGAAGATTGAATACCTTTGAGGTGGTGGGGAAAGATGAGTTTCGTGATATTTCTGAAATATGGAATTATGTTATAAGAAAAATAAAAGGTACAGTTGAGATTATTCATCAAACAGTAATGAAGTTATCGGTAAGTTCTGATCAACTCGCATCATCTTCTTCTGAGCTTTCTCAATCCGTCAATGAAATCTTTTCTAATATTACGTCTATATCAAATGCTGTTGAGGAGTTTTCAGAAGTTATAAATGAAATGCTGAGAAGGATTCAGAGCATATCAGAAAGAGCAGAAAATGTTTTTTCAATATCTTCTGGTATAAAGTCAAATTCAGAGGGAATATCAAAACTTATATCTGAGTTTTCACATAGGTTAGTCGCTCTTGTTGAGAATTTCAAGGTTTTTGAGAGGGACATTGATGAGATAAAGAGAATAGTAGAGGTTATAGAGGATATATCAGACCAGACGAATCTTCTTTCTTTGAATGCGGCGATAGAGGCGGCAAGAGCTGGGGATGCAGGGAAAGGTTTTCAGGTTGTAGCGGGGGAAGTCAAAAAACTTGCGGAAAGAACTTCGGAAGAACTTAAAAAAATAAATTCGCTCGTCATTTCAACCACGTCAGCTTACAATGAAATAAAGCAATACATTATGAAAATATCAAGTGAATTTGAGGGTATAAATAAAAAGGTTTTGAATTTATCTTCTGAAATATCAGTAATACAGGAACACTCAAAAGGTAATAGAGATAATGCGGTTTCTATTGCATCTGCTTTTGAGGAGCAAACAAGAACTATAGAAGAGATTTCAAGAAGGATTCAATCTTTGGTTCAAGCGACTCATCAGCTGAAAGGTCTGGCAGATAACTTATTGCAGGTTGCGCAGGAAATAAAAGGGCTTGGTGAGGAACTTAAATCTACTGTTTCATTCTTTAAAACTTAACATCTCAAAATATATCCCGAAGGATAATTCAAGATCAAAAGCGAAAGAGAAAGCGCTCAAAAATCAGTTGCCCGTTATGCATGTTTTGAGAACATTTCCGACATATATCATATCTCCTTCGGTGTAGTATCCCATATGAGCTATCCTTATGATCTTTCCTTTGAGTTTATCTTGACCACCTGCTACCCATGCTCCAAGTTCTCTCATCTTCTTCCTTATCTCCTCTGCATTATCTATTTCTATTGTTGTAAGCCCTGGGGCTGGTCTTTTTGCGAAAATCTTTAATCCTAATCCCTCAACCATATTACGCAAAATTGATGCAAGTTTCTTGTGCCTTGCAAAAACATTCTCTAAACCCTCCTCATCAACTATCATACGCAAAGATTCTCTCAACCCTTTTATAAGAGATATTGCAGGAGTATAAGCTGTCTCCCCTTCCCTCTGCGCTTTCATCTCCCTCTTTATGTTGAAATAGAACTTTGGAAGGTCTGACTTTTCCATAAATTTGAGAGCTCTTTCAGAAGCCGAAATCATAGAAAGCCCAGGAGGAAGCATAAGAGCTTTTTGGGAACCTGTGAGCAAAATATCCACTCCCCAACCATCCATATCCACATCAAAAACCCCAACAGCAGTGATACCATCAACAACGAAAAGAGTATCATCTCCTCTCGTCTCTCTTATTATTTTTGCGATCTCCTTTATCGGATGCTCAACACCTGTTGAGGTTTCACATCCTTGAATAAAAACGCCCTTTACATTTCCATTTTTCTCCAAAGCTTTTTTCACATCATCAGGTTCAACTGCATACCCCCACTCAACCTTTATCTCATCAACATCAAGTCCATATGTTTTGCATATCTGTGTCCATCTTTCACCAAACTTTCCACCATTCACAACGATAACCTTATCACCTTTGCAGAAGAAGTTCGCAACAGCCGCTTCCATGGCTCCTGTTCCAGATGAGGCAAAAACAATTACATCTTGCTTTGTTTTAAAAAGTTTTTTCAGCTTCTCTCTCACTTCAAAAAATATCTCCCTGAAATCCTGGCTTCTGTGATGTATTATTGGTTCTGAAAGCGCTTTGAGAACTCTTGGAGGAACCTCAGCAGGACCTGGAGTAAAAAGTGTGAACTTTTTCATAAAGTCAATTTTGAGAATTTTCGGTTCGGAAAGAATTTTTTCTGTTTTTTTAAATTAGGTCTTGTGGTATTTTTCCCGCACAGCCAGATATTTTCTCAACACACTTTGCAACATACAGGACAGAAACTTCATCAAATTGTTTTCCTATTATCTGTAATCCGACTGGCAGGGGCTTTCCGTTTTCTTCAACGAATCCAGCAGGAACAGAAATAGCCGGAAGTCCAGCTAAACTTGATGGAATCGTAAAAACATCAGAAAGATACATCTTCAAAGGGTCTTGTGATTTTTCCCCGAGCTTGAACGGAAGTTCGGGCGAAGTTGGACAAATAACGACATCAACTTTTCTAAATATCTCGTCAAAATCTCTTCTCAAAAGAGTTATAGCTTTTTGAGCTTTCAGGTAGTACGCGTCGTAGTATCCAGATGAAAGAACAAAAGTTCCGATAAAAATTCTTCTTTTCACCTCATCTCCAAAGCGGTTTGTTCTTGTTCTAACATACATTTCAGATAGTTCTTGCGAATCTTCTCTTACACCATATTTTACTCCATCGTAGCGTGCAAGGTTTGAAGACGCCTCAGCAGGAGCTATTATGTAGTATATCGGAACAGCATATTTAGAAGTCGGAAGAGAAACATATTCTAATTCAAACCCAAATTCTCTGCCTAACCTATTTGCAACCGAAACGATAACATCTTTTACTCTTTTATCTACACCCTCAGCTTCAACAAAATCTTTTATAACACCAACTTTCACCTTGTGGTTTTTCTCTTCAAGAACAGATATTTCTTTTGAATAATCAGGGACAGGAACATCTGGACAGGTAGAGTCAAGTTCATCGTATCCAGCTATGTGATATAAAATATCTGCAACATCATCAACATATAGTGCAAACGGACCTATTCTATCAAGAGATGATGCGAAGGCAACGAGTCCAAACCGTGAGACCCTTCCATAAGTCGGACAGAGTCCGACTATACCGCAAAACCCCGCCGGTTGTCTTATTGAACCGCCTGTATCTGAACCGAGAGATAATCTTACCATAAGAGAAGCAACCGCAGATGCCGAACCACCAGAAGAACCACCGGGAACCCTATCTAAATCCCACGGATTTTTTGTCGGAAAGAAAGCTGAATTTTCTGTTGAAGAACCCATTGCAAACTCATCTAAATTTGTCTTACCTATTATTATCCCACCTGCTTCCTTTATTCTCTTTATAACCGTGGCATCATAGGGAGGTATCCAGTTTTCAAGTATTTTTGAACCGCAGGTCGTTCTTATCTTGTATGTTGCTATGTTATCTTTTATGGCAATTGGTATCCCTGCGATTTTTGAATTTTGAAGTTCTCCCGAGTTTATCTTTTTCTGGATTTCCTCTGCTTGTAAAATAGCTTCTTTCTCACAGACATATAAAAAAGCATTCAACTTTGAATCAATTTTTTTTATTCTGTCAAGAAAAAATTCAACAACTTCTTTCACACTTAACTCTTTTTTCTTTACCAGATGAGAAATCTCATATACTCTCTTTTTCAAAAATATCTCAAGCATAGTTTTTTGCAAAAGTAAATTTCTTTCAGACAAAAATTTCTTATAGCTATTTTAAGGTAATGTATTACACTTTTTGTTTTTCTTCAATTTTTTGAAACTCTCCGAGAGCTGAATTCACTATTTTCTGGATTCTCTGAGAGTGTGGAAAAAATTTCAAAACCTTCGGAACTTCTTCATATTTACCTAAAAAATTTTTTATCTCCTCTTTAACCTTGAGCTCATTCTTGAAAAAATCACTTACCTTTATAGGAAGTACTCCCAGAACTCTCTCGTCTTTATCTTTCACTATAAATATTATGTATATTGAGCCCTTTACCACTTCAACCGTCATAAAAAATACACCTCATTTTATTATATCTTTCGGAAGTCAGATGATTATTTTTGCTAATACCGAAGGAAATATATAATCAGAATCAAATATCTATTTTTTGCTCCATTTTTGTCTTCATAACAAGCTTTGATATAAGGAAAACATAACTCAAAATAGATAGGATACACAAAAATGCAACAGGGAACATAATAGCTTGAAGCGCAAAAAAAAGTTCTTTCCTATCAAAAATTTTCCAGATTATAAAAAGTATTATGAATGAGAATTGAGAGGCAACAGCTGATTTGCCAAGTTTTGTTGGTGAAAAATTAAGTTCAACACCCCTTAACTTCCCAAGGAGCAAAATAATCGGAATAGAAAGGTCTTTCAAAAGCATAAGGGAAGAAAACCAAAGAGGAGTGAGTTCTTTCAAAAAGAAGATAAAGAATATTGAAATAAGAACAATTTTATCAACCGTCGGATCAAATTTTCTTCCAAAGTCAGTTTGCATATTAAACCTCCTCGCTACCGCTCCATCTAAAAAATCAGAAATTATAGCAACGGAGCCAGTAAGAGCAGAATACCACCATCTCTCGTGATAAATAAAAAAAGCAAGAGGAAAAGCGAGGAGAAGTCGCAAGAATGTTATAAAATTAGGTAGAAGCAAAAATTCCTTTGCCTGCAAACTCTTCATAAATAATAAAAACATTTTAGAAATGAGGAACAGTTTATTTAAAATAACTGAATAATGAAAAAATGCATCGGGAAATTTTGCATTTTATCAAAGGTGTGCAGTAATGGATTAACTTTTAAATTCATGTTAATTCAGAGTAGTTAAAATTATTTTTATCGGGGCATAGCTCAGGGGCGAGAGCGTTGGCCTTGGGAGCCAAAGGTCGCCGGTTCAAATCCGGCTGCCCCGACCACCCATTTTGAAAAAAGAAATCCTCATATCTCTTGTAGCACTCGTAATCATAATAGCCGGTATAGCGGTAGGATTAGCCCTATGCCCGGAAAAAAAGGTTCCAGCTCCGGAAATATCTGTTTTCCCCTCCCCTACTTCTGGAATTTCACCTCTTGAAATAACCATCAGCGTCAAAATTAACTCTCAAACTGAACTCAAAAACATATCAGTATCAATAGACGAAAAAGAGATTTTCTCAAAAGATATAAGCGGAGATTTTTCCGAAACAATAACAAACTTTTCAATAAACATCACGGGAGGAAGGAAATTCGGAGACATAAAACTTTCTTACACATTAGTGGTCACGGGAGCGCCAGCAAAAATATTCAAAATAAAAGCAGAAGCAACTAACTCAAAAGGGACAAAAAAAGACGCTTTCTCAGAAGTCATTGTGTACGAGAACAAACCCTGCTCCGTGAATATATATATAGTATCTCCACAGGAAACTCCCATATCTCCTCCGCCCTTTCCGGTTCAGTTAGGTGCAGCAGTGACAGACGATAAATGCGGAAACTTCACAGCATCTCAGGGGACAACCTGCAACTTCAAATTTATATGGGACGCAGATAATCAAGGTGGAGAGTTCAAACCTGACGGCGAAACAAATCAACCATCATTTACATTCACATATAACCTGTTCGGAATCTATACCCCAAAAGTCAAAGTCATAGACGATGGAGGAAACGAATGCGAGAGCCAAAACTTTATCCCCGTTTATGTCGCAAGAAGAATAGAAAAAATTAATCCGCTCTTTTTCTCAAATATTTTCCCTTCAATACAATCCTTTCAGCTGAACGATAAAATCAAAGTTTTTTCATCACAAGTTGATTTTGGCGTATCTGAATACACAATAGACAAATCTCAACCCGAACTCATACTTGAATCAACAAAAAAAATCGGAGAAACAAATATTGGAGTAGATTTGGGAAAATATGATTCAACATCTGCGGTATTTTACAAAACACCTGGAAAAATTTATGTTTTCCCTATATCAGGCAGAGTTGATTGGGGAAATAAAATAACTGAAATCAATCTGACATACGAAGAAAGCAGATTCTTATCTTTTGAGAACAGAGCGACTTTTATCACCACTTTCAGCGGTAATAAATTCTCCGCTTGCCCACTTATGCCATCTGCTGGATTCCGGGGAGAAGTATGTCTAACACACTCTTTGAACTACGCGTTTTCTTCTCCATACTCATTCTTCATTGATGGAGACAACCTTTTCCTTGCACACTATGTCTCTGGATACCTAAAAGTTATCATATACTCTTTCTCTTTGACATTTTCTTCTCCTTATGGAATATATATTTTGGAGGGACCAAAGGAAACATACGAGGTAGGTGTTTCATTCCCTCCATCACACATAGAGTTCTTTAAAGAAAGCGGTAAGATATATATTGTTATTTCATCTGCGGACATTAATTTTTCAGTAGCTTACAGAACTTATATTTTGGATTTTTCATCTTGCAGAGCGGGAAACTGCTCTTTTGTCCAGATCACAAATATGAGTATGGAAAGCGTCATTTTAAATATAGCTGGCTCAGATATATGCCCGACATCTGAGCCGTCGGAATTCAAAGCAAATATCCTTGATTTTTTGATTCCAAGTGATTTTGTTTTCTGCGGGAATTCAAAATGCATTTTATCGCTTTTATGTCTTGATGATATTACGAGGGGGAGAAAGTGCGCCAAAAATGCGGTCTATCCGTTTATCTTCTCCGGTGGAGAAGTTCTGAAAAACCTGAACTTAAACTGCATAGAAACAGAACCTCAGAGCAATATAGTTTATGCGTGGGGGACAACAGCTATCCTATCTTCAAAAGCATTTTTATCTTTATATGATTTCTCTGCAAGAACCAGCCCAAAAATTTTAGATATAGATTCTCTCTTTCTTGAACCCGAATCTCTTTCTGGATATGAAAAAGATGGGAACTTCTATGTATCCCTCGGAGGTGCAGGAGGAGTAAATATTTTGAAATTTACCTTTGATGGGAATCTATCTGACCTTGTATCGCATATTTATATCAGACCTGAAGGAAAATTCGCCGATAACACTTATTCTGTCAAAAAGCATTACTTAGACGATAACATGCTTGTTGCGGTTTTAGAGAAGCCGGGTTGTGGAGAAGAATGGATATTTTCAGGCATAATGATATATGATATGAAAAACCCTGAACTGCTCAAAAGAAGAAAGTACAAAGTGTATATACCTTACTCCCAAATTGATATGCACTCAATATCAAATCTTTTTGTGATAAAGGATTCCGCATTAAAATACAGGATGATTATATCGGGAACAAAATGCCAGAGCACTCAATACACAGTAATAACTTATGAAATTGATATATCTGATTTCAGTGTAAGGGAAATAGCAAGAATTAAGTTCGAAGAATCGCCTTTATCTTTTGAGGGAATACCCAGTGGAGAAATTTTTATGAGCTCACCGAAAAAAATTTTCCTCATAGATGGGAATCAGGTAAAAAAAGAATTAGATGAAGAAGGCGGAGGAATTCTTAAATTTTACAAGGGGCTTTTGTATGAAGTCGCTTCACGAGGAAATTACCTCAGCGTAAAGGTTTTTGACACAAATCTTGTGAAAAAAGACGAGTTTTCTTTTTATATTGGTGTTTATCCATCTGTTTCATCTGTAAAGATAGCTTCGGCTTTTGATGAGTTTTTTGGGACGGGAGATATTGACCTTATATTTGCCGGACTATCAATACCGCAGATTTACTCAAAAGTATCAGCTCTGATGGTATTTGACGCAACAGAATACATAAAATTCGGAAGACCTATAAGATTTCTTGGGGTAGTACCTGCACAATTTGACATAGGAGCAGTAGATATTCTGTTTTTCAGAGGTTCAAAAAACATGATATTTTTACTTGATTTCTCAAAAGTTCTATTCAGAATATTTCTGAAATAGTATCTATGTAAAGTTTCTGATTTTTCAACAAAGCCACTAAAAATTTTTTATTTTAAAGATTATGCCACCTACGATAAATCAGCTTGTAAGATATGGAAGAACGCCGAGAAAATGGAAGAGCAAATCACCTGCTCTTGAAGGGTGTCCTCAAAAAAGAGGAGTATGTATAAGAGTTTACACAACAACACCTAAAAAACCAAATTCAGCACTTCGCAAAGTTGCAAAGGTGAGATTATCTAACGGCAGAGAAATAATAGCTTATATTCCCGGGATAGGGCATAACTTGCAAGAACACTCAGTCGTTCTCGTAAGAGGAGGAAGAGTAAAAGACCTACCAGGAGTGAAGTATCATATAATAAGAGGAGCTCTTGATGCTGCCGGTGTTGAAAACAGAAGAAAATCAAGATCAAAATACGGAGCAAAAAGACCAAAAACAGACACACAAAAAAGCAAATAAATTTTCTTAAAAGAAAAATTTTTTGGAGGGAAGATTATGCCAAGAAAAGGGAAAGTAGAACAGAGAGAAGTGAAGCCAGACATAGTTTATGGAAGCGTAGAGGTGGAAAAACTCATAAACAAGATAATGAAAGATGGGAAAAAATCTCTTGCAAGATACATAGTTTATTCTGCTTTTGAGCTGATAAAGCAAAAGACCGGTAAAGACCCGCTTGAAGTTTTCAAAAAGGCACTTTCAAACACCCAACCAGAAATGGAAGTCAGAACAAGAAGAGTCGGAGGAGCAACTTATCAGGTTCCCATAGAATGTCTTCCGAAAAGAAAAGTTCATCTTGGACTAAAATTTATTGTTGAAGCAGCCAGAGAGAGAAAAGATAAAAGAACAATGATAGAGAGGTTAGCTTACGAGATAATGGAAGCAGCAGAAGGTAAAGGAGAAGCGGTAAAGAAAAAGGAAGAACTGCACAAAATAGCAGAAGCAAACAGAGCCTTTGCACATTACAGATGGTAAAGCCAAAATTCAACTGAAAAATTTTATCTTCAAGAATCACTGAGAAATAACCTTAGAAATAAAGTATCTCACAAAAAGAAAAATCATCACGAGCAAAATTCCAAGAGCCATAGTCACGGTGTTGAAGTGCCTCTCAACAAAGCCCCTCACTCTATCTCCAAAGAAAAATATAGGAACAGCAACTATAAGATATCTTATAGCTCTTGAAAGTCCATAAGATATGAGAAAAACAGGGAAATTCACAGAGAATATTCCAGCAGATATAAGGAAGACCTTATCTGGCAGTGGAGTAAAACCTATTGTGAAGATTGTTATAAACGCGTTCTTGTCATAAACTTCTGATGCTTTTTTGAAAAGCTCTTGTGAAAAAACATATTTGAAGAAAAAATCCTGTGTTGCATTCCAGAAAAATTTTCCTATAAGATAGCTCACAACTCCACCAAGCAAAGTGAATAATGAAGATACTGCTGCGTAAAAGAGAGCTCTTTTGGGTCTGCTGAAAGACATTGTCATAAGGACGACTTCTGGGGGAATCGGGAAGAAGACAGGTTCAGTGAGAGCGACAAAAACAAGGACTGCAAAAGCCCACCTTGAATTGCTCGCCCTTATAACCCAATCATAAATCCTTCTCAAAAAAGAAAACACTTTAAAGCTAGTTCTCCTTCAATATATTTTCAACAAAAAAAACAAAAAAATCAATTTAGACATTATTTTTCTTCATAAGATTTGAGTATCTTTTCTTTGAAGATTTCAAGGAATGCTGGGAGAAGGAAAACCGAAACGAAGATAGAAGTTGAGAGTCCTATTGTTATAAGAATGCCGAAGTGGCTCAAGCCTGGAAATCTCGCAAGGGCGACGGTGCAAAATCCAGCAATTGTTGAAAGTCCTGCGATAAAAATTGCTCTTCCAGTTCCCGCAACAGCTTTCCTCACATTCTTTTCGGAAAAGAGTCGGTATATTATCTGAACTCCATAATCTTCGGCGGTCCCCGCTATTATAGCGAAAGCTCCAATGTTTATGTAATGTGCTTTTATACCAATCAGAGCCGAAAAAGACGCAGCGAAAATCAATCCAATAGTCATAGGTATCATAGCCAAAATTGTAGGAAGAATTCTGCGAAAAGCCAAAAACAGAAAGATAAAAGTTAGTGAGAAGGCAAGAGAAAGAGAAAGCAAAAGGTCTCTTTTAGCTCTTTCTGTAACAGAGAGAAAAAGAGCAGAGACACCGAAAGCCGAAGGGTCTACGGAAAGCGCCTCGCTCAAATTTTTCCTCATGTAAATTTCATCCTCCCATATAGGTCTTTTAGGATAAGCAAAGATTATGAATGAATTATCTTTACCTATGAACTCACGACGTATATCTTCTGGTAGGTCATGGAGTTCAAATCCTCTGCTTTTTGCAGCGGTCTTTAAATCTTGAAGGAATTCATCTAAACTTTCCGCATTCACTCTTTGCAAAGCAGAAATATCTACATTGCCATCTCCTAATTTATCTATTGAATCAAGGAGTTTTACTATATCTTGTTTGAGTTTTTTTGCTTCGTCTTCTGCTTCAAATATTCCAGAAAGAACAGCAAGTTCAGCCATAGCAGATGCAACAGACATCATCCTCTCAAACGATGACTTTATATATAGAGCCGGAAATACACCTCCCGATGGTATAACTCCGCCCCTAAAATCAGAAACGACTTTATTTATCTCCTCAACATATTGCAGTTTATCTTTTATATCATCAGGGAAGAACACAAGAATTGATTCAACACTCCCGAAAGTTTCGGTTTGCTTCAGTTTCATTACTTTTTCTTTGAGTTCTTCAATGTCTTTTGCAAGTATAACTGTGTAATCTTTTGACCTGCCGAACTTAGATACGATAAAATCTTCTGCTTTTATGGCTTCAAGATGGGGTAATATTTTTCGCAGGTTGTACTCAAAACCAAACTTTTCAAATCCGAAGAAAATGACAAGAACTATTACCGGGACAGAAATAGCAACAATATACTTGCTTTTTGATACGACAAAATCAGCTACCTTTTCAAAGAATAAGTCAACAACACCAGAAACCCTTCCTTTCGCAAGTTGTTTTGAGAAAATCTTCATCAAAGCGGGCAAGAATATCCATGAAAGGATAAGGTATATGAGTATTCCTGCAAAAGCTACTACTGCGAGAATTTTAGCACCCTTTATCTGAGAAACATAAACGCAGAGAAAACCAAGAGAAGTAGTTATTCCTGCTTCAAACATCGGAGGGATAAGTTCATATACAGATTGCGAAATGGTCTTATCTCCTCTTTGTCCTTCCTGAATCTTTTCTTTCCATCTTGAAAAAACATATACTCCCCAATCAATTCCCATACCTATCAGTATGCTTCCGAAAAGAGCTGAAATTACTGTGACATAACCGTATGTGAGCATAAGGAAACCGAAGGTGAGAACAACTCCGACAGCAAGGAAGATAGTAAACGAGAGAGCACCGAAAAATCCTCTGAAGACCGTAAGGAAAACAGCCATAGTAAGTATGTAGCTCAGATTACCCGTTCTCGCCATATCTTGAATGACAATTCTTCTCTGCTCTTCAAGACCTATGTGGTTTCCTCCTATGTGAAGGTTCAAGCCCGCACACTCAGCTTTTTGTACCTTTTCCTTCATATCCATAACCTTATCATATATTATCTTGTTGAAGTTGTAGTCGTCTGCTGGTTTTGAGGGAAGAGCGGTTATAAGTATTGTGCTTTTGTCTTCACTTATCAGGAAGTCCTCATAAACAGAATAACCTTCTCTCTTTTGTTCTCCGTACATTAAAAACGCTTTGCGAAAAGTATCTTTGTATTTTTCAGGGTCTAATTTCCCATCAATCATAGCCTGGCGGATTTGCTCAACCCAAAGGCGAATAGCCGAAATTGATTCAACGAATTCATCCTTCTTATCTTCCTCTATGGTTTCTCTCTCTAAAATTTCCTGCGAAATCAAGTCAGCCCATTTGCTTATAAAATCGGGGAAACTATAAGTCATAAAAAGTTTTTTCAGCTCTTCCTTTCTTCTTCTCATAAGGTCGTAAAGATCTTGTAGGTCTTTTTTATCAAGGTAGTAGAGAGCATGATTTTTAAAAAATTCCACATCTATTTTTCCCCTTACACTTTTTATCTCTGGCATTTTTTTGAGTTCCTCTTGAACACGCAAAGCACACTCTTTCATACGAGAGAGATTATCTCCTTCTATACCCACAAAGAGTATGTCAGTTCCACCATAATTTTCTGAAACATACTTGAATCTTTTGAGCTGTGGATGGTCGGGCGGTAGTTCATCAAAAAGCGAAAGCTTTATCTGAAAGTTCCGAAGCGACCAGATAGATAATACACAAAGTATCGCAACAGATAAAATAATCAGCAGAGGATACCTTAAAGGTAGCTCAGAAATAGCTCTTTTTATCTTTTCAAAAAACCCATCTTGACCATTACTGCCAGCCATACTAAAAATGTAAAAATCTTTTTTCTGGAAAAAGTTGAAAATTAACTAATTTTAGGTAGGTTTTTGATAAGGAAAAATTCACGCATTCACGATGAAAAGTAGTATATTTTCATTGAAGTTCCCTTATTTTTTTCGCTTTTTATTATAATTCCTCCCTTTCTATCTTTTACGAATTTATATATTGAGTATAGTCCCATACCTCTTCCTGAGTGTAAAGACGGTTCCTTCGTAGAAACGCCGAGCATAGCTTCAAATCCTTTGTGTTGTATTTTCTTTATAATTTCGGGGTCAAAACCTGCTCCATTATCTTCGTAAAAGATCTCTATCTTGCTTTTCCCGGTTCCTTCTGTTTTACGTACAGAAAAGACCATTTTATTGTTTTTCTCATAGAAGAAAGCATGCTCAAAAGCGTTCCTCACAAGATTTATAAAAATATGAAGAATTTCTGACATTTCCTTTTGAGAGAGATTTGATGGGATTTGTATATCCATAGTTCCCGGCTTTCCGAGAATCTTTGAGTATTCATCAAAAAACCTTCTCATCTGCTCTATAATATCTCTTATTGTTTCCTGCTGAGGAATAAAAGACCTAATCATAGCATCGGAGAAAACGAGCTTTTTTTTGACAAGTTCAAGAGAATCAGGAGAAACTTTTTTTTCGTTTTTCCATTTTATAATCTCGTCTTCAACAGAGTGAAGCGTTTGCGCAACATCTTGCAATCCAAAAAAAACACATTCACCTTTCACAGTATGCACAGATGAGTAAACCTCAAAGACAATTTTTTCATCGTATTTTTCACTCAGTTTTTCAATGCTATGAAGAGATTTGTCAAGAAGAGATATTGCTTCTTTTCTGAAAATCTCAAATAGCTCTCTTTCAGATGTCAGGTTCATAAACAAAACAAAGCAAAGTCAAATAACAATAAACGAAAAAACTCAACAGCAAATATAAAATTAATATCGTTAAAAATTTTTTTAATCTTTACATAAGAGATTTTAGGAACTCTTCTGTCTCACCAGAAATTTTCCAAACAACAAAAAATGCAAAAATAAAAAACAGCAGAACACTTCTTAAAGATAGAATAATAAAATGACAGAAAAAGAAATCACAGAAGAGATAAAAGAAAGAATAAAAAAAATAAAAGAGGAGTTTGAAGAAGAAATCAGCAAGTCAAAAAGTGAAGAAGACATAAAAAGAGTAAAATCAAAATTCCTCGGGAAAAAAGGTTTAATCCAAGAACTCTTCAAAATCATACCACAAATAAAAGAAGAGGAAAAGAGGAAAGAAATAGGGAAACTGATAAACGAACTGAAAGAACACATAGAAGAAAAAACAAAGTCGGTATCAGAATCTCAGATTATTATACTGAAAGAAGAGGAAATTCCAGATATAACATTGCCCGGGAGGAGAGGATTTCTCGGCTCACTTCACCCTATAACCATAACACTGCAAAAAATAGTCCTGATATTTGAAAAAATGGGATTTGAAGTAGAACAAGGTCCAGAAATAGAAGATGATTGGCACAATTTCACCGCGCTGAACATACCACCAGACCATCCCGCAAGAGATATGCAGGATACATTCTACCTTGAAGACGGGCGACTTTTAAGAACACATACATCACCAGTCCAAATAAGAGCGATGCTCAAGAGAAAAGGGATACTTCCCGTAAAAATAATCGCTCCCGGTAGAGTTTTCAGAAGGGACTTTGACGCCACCCACTCGCCCGTTTTCCATCAGGTAGAAGGACTGTTCGTTAATAGAAAAGTTAAAATGTCAGACCTTTTCGGAACGCTTGATTTCTTCTTCAAGAAATTCTTCGGAGAAAAAACAAAAGTGAGATTCAGACCTTCTTATTTCCCTTTCACAGAACCATCAGCAGAAGTTGATGTCTCGTGCATATGCGAAGGTGAAGATAAAAACTGCAAGGTATGTAAAGGTTCTGGATTTCTTGAAGTCGCAGGTTGTGGTATGGTTCACCCAGAGGTCTTCAAAAGCGTAGGATATGAAAATGTTCAGGGATTCGCTTTCGGCATGGGAGTTGAAAGGTTAGCTATGATAAAGTTCGGAATAAAAGATATAAGATTGCTTTTCGGAGAAAACTTCTCCGCTTTCAAAAAGAGATTTTTATAAAAAACCTATGCTCAGAGAAAGGAGAGCAGGAATACTCATACATATAACATCTCTTCCATCTGAATTCTGTGTAGGGGATATAAAAAGTGGATTTGAACTTGTTGATTTTTTAGAAAGGTCAGGACAAACTCTTTGGCAGATCCTTCCTATTAATCCAACATCATCAAAGTTTGGCAATTCGCCTTACCATCCACTTTCCACATTTGCCGGAAACTACATACTCATAAGTCCGGAAAAACTCCTTGAATCGGGATTGATAAAAAAAGAAGATGTAGAAGATATAAAAACCAAGTGTGAGAAGGTAGATTATACTAGAGCGTACACTACAAAAAGGAATATTCTCAAAAAAGCGTTTGAAAAATTCAGATGGAACGACGAAATAGAAAAGTTCTTTTCAGAAAATCCATGGCTGAAAAAATACTGTGCTTTTTCGGTAATAAGAGAAAAGAGCGGAAAAGAGTGGTATGAATGGGATGAAGAGACAAAAAAAAGTGGAAAAGATGAAAATATAGCTCAAAAAGTAAGGGAAGAGATGAGGAGTGAATTTGATTTTTTTATTTTTGAGCAGTTTATCTTTTTCTCCCAATGGAATGAGTTGAAAAAATATGCGAACTCAAAAGGGATATTCATAATAGGGGATCTACCAATTTATGTCTCTTATGAAAGTTGTGATGTATGGGAAAATACGCATATTTTCAAGCTTGACGAAGACGCAAAACCAAAGTATGTTTCAGGTGTTCCTCCTGACTTTTTCAGCAGAACGGGACAGCTCTGGGGAACTCCTGTTTATGACTGGGACGAACTTCAAAGAGATGGTTTTTCGTGGTGGATAAATAGATTGACTTTTTCTTTTCAGCTTTATGACTATGTGAGGATAGATCATTTCAGGGGATTTGTTGCTTACTGGGAGGTACCATATGGGGAAAAAACTGCGGAGAAAGGGCGATGGGTGAAAGCTCCGGCTGAAAAATTTTTCAGAACAGTTTTCAGGAAAATAGCAAACGCAAACATAATAGCAGAAGATCTCGGCTTCATAACAGAAGATGTAAAATACATAAGAGAACTTTTCAAAATTCCAGGAATGAAGGTTTTGCAGTTTGGGTTCTACGAAGATGGTAGCGAACACCTCCCGCATAACGCCGATAAAAACTCCGTCATCTACACAGGAACTCATGATAATCCGCCATCAAAAGCATGGTTCAGAACACTTGACGAAAACACTAAAAAAAGATTTGAACTCTATATAGGTAAAAAACCAAGCGAAGAAGAGGTACCACTTGAAATGATAAGATTGGCATATTCATCTCCATCAAACTTTGCCATCATTCCGATGCAAGATATTTTAGGACTTGGAGAGGAGGCAAGAATGAACACCCCGGCAAAACAATCGGGAAACTGGGAATGGAAGATGAAAGAATTCCCAACTGAGGAGCTATCTGAAAAAATAAGAGAACTCTCTAAAATTTTCGAGAGATGAAAAAAACAAATTCAAAAATTAGCTTGAAGAATTTGAAATGCTGTTATATTCTGCTGACATTTTCTACACTTTTCATCGTTGAGAGATTATTGATGATCTGCTCAACTTCTTCTTTGCTTTTGACTTTGACTTTCAGCTCAACCTGAAAAGCTCCGTCGTCTTCTCTTGAAATGAACTCGCTTATCTTAAATCCTTTTCTTCTCAGTACCTGTAATACATCGTTCAGATAATCAAATGACTTTATGTTGAACTTTATCTTGCTTATGTAATCAATATTATCTGGCAGATAATCTTTCGGTATCTTTATTATTCTTTCGGCATCAAGGTGAGTTAATTCTGGGCAATCTGATCTGTGAATTACTATTCCGTAACCTTTGGTTATGTATCCGACAACATCATCATGGTGCACGGGAGTGCAGCAGAGGGCAAATCTCATTTGAACTCCTTTCAAGTCCCCATATAGAAAAGTTTGAGGGCTTCTTTGAGATATTTCTCTTGTATTATCTGTTTCTTTGGCGTTATCGTTTTCGGCAGAGACCTGCTTTTTCTGATCTCCATCTTGCTCAATAAATCTCTTGAGAACGCGCATGAAGGAAGAGATAGGTATCTTTCCTGCTCCTATATACATATACAGGTCTTGAATTGACTTGAGGTTAAAAGATGCTATGGCTTTTGATAAAATTCCTTTCCTGATAATATCATTGAGATTTAGTCCGAACTTCTTCAGCTCTCTTTTCAGGATTTCTTCACCCGTTTCTATGTTGATCTGTTTTTCTCCCTTTGATAGCCACTGCTTTATTCTGGCTCTTGCTTTTTCGGTGACGACAAAATCAAGCCAGTTCCTCTTAGGTCTCTGATTTTTAGATGTTATAACTTCAACTATATCTCCGCTTCGCAAAACATAGTCTATAGGTTGGAGTTTTCCGTTAACCCTTGCTCCAACACACGAGAGACCGAGGTCTGTGTGGATTGTAAAGGCAAAATCAAGAACAGTAGCACCGCGAGGTAAAATCTTGACATCTCCTTTCGGGGTGAAAACATAGATCTCATCTGGATATATATCTTGGCTTATCTTTTTGACTTCATACTCCGGGTTTTCTCTTGAAAGTTCGAGAACGCTTCTTAACCAAGAGAATATTTTCAGACCTGAAGGCGAAATAGGGGACTTTTCTTTGTAAGCCCAGTGAGCAGCAATTCCTTCTTCTGCCTCTTTATGCATCTCGCTTGTTCTTATCTGAAACTCCGCTCTTTTGCCTCCTTCTAAAATCACCTTTGTGTGAAGGGACTTATAACCGTTGGGCTTTGGTATAGCTATGTAATCTTTGAACTTCCCGGGAATTGGTTTGAAATATGTATGTAAAATTCCAAGAACTTTATAACAATCTTCTACTGTCTGAACAATTATTCTGAACCCTATTATATCATATACATTTTCTATGTCTATTCCCTGTCCCACAATTTTGTTCCAGATGCTGTAAATTCCTTTGACCCTGCTTTCAACTTTGAAATTCTCAATTCCTTCTTTTTTGAGGATAGATGAGGTATATTCCTCTATTTCTTTTATGAGTTTTCTGCCGTCGGAGATTATATCTTTTATTTTGTTCTTTATGTATCTTGCTGCATTTGGGTAAAGGACTTCAAAAGACCTATCTTCAAGTTCTGTTTTTATGTTATAAAGTCCTAGTCTATGAGCTATTGGGGCGAAGATTTTAAGGGTTTCGTCTGCGATCTTTCTTGCTTTCTCTTCTGGTAAAAACTCAATTGTTCTTATGTTGTCAAGACGGTCTGCTATTTTGATGAGTATAACTCTGACATCTCTCGCCATAAAGACGAACATTTTTCTGAGATTTTCTATCTGCCTTTCTTCTGCGTTGAGATTGACATCAAGTTTTGAGATTTTCGTCACTCCATCAACGAGGAAAGCAACCTCATCTCCGAAGTGCTTTGATATATCTTCTATTGTTTTTTGTGTGTCTTCTGCGACATCGTGCAAAAGCCCCGCAGCAACCGATTTATCATCTGTTTTCAGCTCCGTGAGAATTTTCGCAACAGAAAGAGGATGGACTATATATGGTTCTCCAGAAAGGCGAAACTGATCTCTGTGATAATAAGAAGCGTATATGTAAGCCCTTCTTATAAGAGAGAGGTCAGGCATAGGATGATAGCTTGATATAGCCGAGCAAATTTCCTTTATGCTAACAGACATAATCCCACAAATAAAAATTTAATGATATTTTGGAAGAAGTTTTGAGATTTCGGGAAAGAATTAAAAAACCAAATTCAATTTTTCTGATAAGATCTGATTTTCAATCCAGAGCCGATAATTTCCCTTAATGTCTTTCCAGATTTTTTGAGTTCGGCAAGCAAGCTGTCGTAAATTTCCTCCGCAGTCCTTGGATTCAAAAATGTAGCTGTTCCGATCTGAACAGCAGTAGCCCCGGCTAAAAAGTACTCTATGGCATCATCAAAATTATAAATTCCTCCGCAACCAATTATTTTTATATCTGGAAACCTCTCACAGAGCTCTATAACACATCGCAGAACAACCGGCTTTAAAGGATAGCCAGACATACCCCCTTTGAAAAATCCTTGTTTTTTATCCCAAAGCGCAGATGGCAGAGTGTTTGAGATTGTGAAAGCATCTGCTCCCTCAGAAAGGGAAATTTTAACAAGTTGAGGGAGAATTTCAGAAAATGGCGAGAACTTGACAAGAATTGGTCTTGATGTAAACTTTCTGCATAAGCGAACAATTCTCTGAACGGACTTCGGATTTACTCCAAACTCAATACCTCCTTTTTCTGTGTTAGGGCATGATAGGTTCAACTCGTATGCGTCGGGAGGATTTTCACAGCTTTCAAGAACCTTTATAACATGTGGATAATCTCTTTCTTTTTCTCCGAAGATATTGGCTATAATTTTTGTCGGGATCTTTTTGAGTTTTGGCATGTGGTATTTTGCGAAGGCGCGAGCTCCGGGATTTTGCAGTCCAATCGAGTTCAAAAGGGCTATCTGGAAACCCTTCACTGAGAACTCTGCTATTCTCGGGGGTGGATTACCATCGCGGGGCTTCGGAGAAATACCTTTCGTGACCACAGCTCCCACCTTTGAAAAGTCAAGAATGCCTTCAAGCTCATAGCCATATCCAGCTGTCCCAGACGCTAAAATAATGGGACTTGAAAACGAAACTCCCTTTATCTCAAAAGACAAAGCATCGGCTCCCGATATTTCAGCCATAAAATTGTATTTTTACCCTAACTAACAAAAAATAAATAAGAGCATAAATTTTGAGCCGAGTTCTTTTGAGATACAAAGATAATTTCTATCTTAAATGTGCTTTTCTCCTGCGAAAGTAAAATTTCAAAAGCATATAGAGAAAGATAATATATGTGGTTTGAGCTGTAAATGAAGAGCATCCGACTCCTCCGCTTTCCAGAGAGCGAGATTGAACAGCGGTATCAGATATCTTCCCTTCACCGAGCTTAATTTGGGGAGCAGGTGCTGTCGTCTTTCTTATTAGTGAAACAACACAACCGTTATCAAAAACCATAACCAAATCGGTAAAATTATCGTTACTCACATCTGCAACAGCAAACGGAGAATAACTTATTGGACCCGTACCGCTCACATTACTGAAATAAGTTGAAGTGTTCTTTGGATAACCACTTTGCAAAGCTATCTCATCTGTCCCATCTTGAAAACTCAATTTAAAATAAGTCAGACCTGCTGGGGAACTTGTATAAGCCGTCCACAAAATATCTGGAACTCCATCGTTATTCATCTCGGCTGATTCAAGAAGGTAAGAACTCGCAGGGGAAACAATAGACGCATCAGCAGTAGATGAAAGAGAAAAACTCATACTCCCACCATTTTTGAAAAGATATAGAATCTGCTCCGAAGAAATAGCTATTATATCTTTTTTGCCATCCAAATCAAAATCAGCAACATCAAATGACTCAATAGTGATTCCTCCCGGCAATGTCAAAGTTGTAGATACACCAAAAGTACTTCCAAGAGCAAAGAATATTTTTCGGCTATCACTATCATGGTCAAGACCTACTATATCTTGGGTTCCATCGCCGTTTATGTCTGATATTTTTGCTCTTATTACCCAGCCATTAAATCCAAGAGTTGCTCCACCTGAAAATGAGCCAGTTCCATTACCAAAAGCATAAAAGCTAATTCCAGAGCATCCAACGAACACATCTTTTTTGCCATCTCCGTTCAGGTCAGCTGAACGAATATCATAAGCAAAGCAGTGAGATGGGTCAGAAACAGCAGAAACAAATGTGCTAACTCCAGATGAGAACCCTGAACCCGAATTTTTGAAAAAGACGAGCGAAGTTATAGAAGTATCAAATACCACAATATCGTTTTTGCCATCCTTATCAAAATCGGCTATATCAAAACCGAAACAAGGAGTTGAAGATGAGCAGACCTGATGCGAAAGCGAATACGAAAAAGCTCCATTTCCCAAACCCGTAGCAACATGCAGATAACCAGTAGAGAAATCTATCACAGCAACATCTTGTTTTCCATCTCCGTTGAGGTCTGAAACCCTGAAAGAATTATCATTTACAACAGAGACAGAGGCGAAAACACAGCTTGGTACGGGAGTGAAAAAGTCAGCAGAATGTTGCTGAGGTACAATTACAGTAATTGAAGTAGAAGCCAAAGCAGAGCCACCGCAGGAATTCACAACCGTAACCTTAGCGGTAATTGTTGTAGTAGAACTTGTGCTATATTTAAAAGATGTCGTAGGGGATGGAGTGGTTCTATCTATCACGCCATCTCCATTAAAATCCCATCTGTACTCAGAGATGGGGAATGAAGAAGAAGCATTTGCAGTAAATGTGACAGTAAGAGGTAAATTGCCCGATGTCGGATTTGCATAAAGTGATACAGAAGGAGTATCACAAGAAGGTTGAGAAAGAACCTGAACTTGTAAAGATTTCGTGTCTGTATCCCCGTCTGTATCGTATACGGTAACAGTAGCTGTGAAATTACCCGCTGCTGAATATGTATAGGTTGTAGAATATGTATAGGTTGTAGATGGTGTTGATGTCTCTTTAACAACTCCATCTCCGAAAACCCACTTGTATTTAACTATTCCCGCATCATCTGTCGCTGAAACAGAAAATGTTATGGTTAAGGGAGCAGATCCAGATGTAGAAGACGCTGAAAAGCTTTGTATATTTGGCGGAGTGTTCAGAATAGTTACTGGTATGTAATTTGAAGTTCTTTCTGTGCCATAAGGAGATACAGCTATCACTCTTGCGTAGTAAGTGCCCCGAAACCTTGGGTTATATGTATAAGAGATGGTGTTCTGATATGTTTCAGCTCCCGAGCCATCTCCGAAAAGCCATACATATTTTGAAGCATTTGAATTGGTTTGTGCGGTGAAAGTAACAACGAGCGGTCTTCTGCCTTGAGTTATGCTTGCTGAAAACTGAGTGATTTTGAACTCGGGAAAAACAGATATTTTCACAGAGTCCTCAGCAGATATTCCATCCTCGCTTACCACCTTAGCTCTCACAGTATATTCTCCTTCTTTATCAAATGTCTTTTGCACATAATCCGAGTATAACCTCAAATCCTCTTTTCCATCTCCTTCAAAATCAAAAGAGATATATCCTGTGTGATCCTTTGCTTGAACACGGAAAGAGACATTCAAAGGAGCATTACCACTCACCTTATCTGGGAAAATTGAAATAGATGGAGTAATGGGTTTGTTTTTAACCTTTATTTTTATTTCTTTTCGGACAGAGTTCCAATCAGAATCCGAAGCGTAAAATATCAAAGAAAAAATGCTATCTTGTGTTATGCTCCCTGTATATAGCACAGGAGAAAGAGAGTAAATATACGAAAGAGAAAGAGGATAATAACCCTGAATTGAAAAATTAACCTCCCCCTCAGCAGAATCAGGGTCAGATATTGATATTTTCAGAGGAACATAAGTTTTCTCGTCAAATTCATATTCTGTGCCCTCTTTGAGTTCGGTCCCATCGCTCAGAAACACTTTTATTTCCGGTGGTTTCCCTATAACAGTTATCCAGGAACACCTACTATCTCCTCCGCCTTCATTGCGAACTTCAACACAAATATAAGAAGATCTTTTAGGTGCATACGATATTTTCGCAGTATTGCCTATATCCTGCCCTGTTCCATAATAATTCCAGATATACCATCTAACAGAAGGAGATTCTCCTCCAACAAAACTTACCTCAAAGTCAGCACTTTTACCTTTTTCAATACTTGAAGGAACTTTGAAACCAACAATTTGTGGTGGAGGTACAATAACTATATCACCCAAGTTTATTTCGTTCTCATTCCCTATCTCTATTTTTTTTGAGTAGCTCCATGGGTAATAGTATGAGTAAAATCCCAGTTGTCCTTCTTGTCCTTTGAAAACAGGAATGGTAGCAGAGAAAGTTCCATCTGAATCTGACCTCATCCATATCCTACCTCTACTACCACCTGTAATATCGATAAATACATCAGGGACTGGTTTTCCTGCTTTATCTACAAACCTGCCTTTTATAATAACTTTCTTCAAACCAGCGAGAACTATTTTACCTATATAAAGATATGGTTTTTTAGCTTCTTCACTCCATCCGTAAAGTTCATGGTGTGCGGTTGATGATTCAACTGGCGAAGGAATATCAGAAATATCAAACCCAAGAGATGTTGGCAGTTTTAGTCTATAACCCTCTATTAGCAGCTTTGAGCGTGTCTCACCTCCGTATTTTTTCTGAGGAGCGGGAACAAGAGCGATAATTCCTGCTGCTGATTCAAAGTAAGAGACCTTTTCATCGCTTTTTGGTGTGCAAACATAAGACGAGATCTTTTCTGAAAAAGAGCAGTCCATAGGATTTTCTGAATTTGAGCAAACATAGTGGGCTTTATCTTTATCAAACGAGCATTTTACACTCCACTTACCATCAGAGAAATACTCATGTCCTCCTTTTATGATTTTATCCATCTCGCGTGAGAGGTCAGCAACAGAAGATAACATAGAAAAGAAATTAACCAGAGTATCAAGTCCATCTCTTATATCTTGTGGTAGTGCCTGATATTCTGGCGAATCCTTATAAGATTGTTTTACTTTTATTCTTGGAGAGGCGGGTTTTTTTGGTGGGAAAGGAAGATAAGGAGAAAAAAGATTATCAGGGAACCAGTCCTTACACTCTGGATTTTTTTCTTTGACATCCCTGAGCATTTTTCCGTAATCTTGGTAAAACTTGAGAAAGAGAGGTTGAACGGTTTCGTATGCTTTTGCAGATTTCCACTCGCCGTGCTCACCCCACGCTTGGATTGCCTGCCCGGCAAAAAGACCAACCGTCTGAGCGAGAAAAGTTGCCTGAGCAAATGCGCCTTTCCCAAGACATTTCCCTCCTTCTGAAAAGAACTTTCCAATTCCTGTGCTTGAACTCTTTAATACTTCTGATATACAACTTAAACCTTCTTTTGAAGTAAAAAAACTTGCGATCGTTCCTACTAGGTCTTTTGCTGGATCTAGAAAATTACTTGCGATCTCTTCTCCAAATACCTGAGGAAAAGATGTTAATTCTCCGGAATAAGCCACATTTACACCAGCAGTTTTTAAGGCATCCAAAATAGATTTGTATTTACTCTTCACTCTTTCAACCATAGTTGAAACAAAAGCCTGCGCACAAGCTCCACCTACACTCTCTATCGCTTTTCCAAAATCTATAAAATCAAATGCGCAGTCAAGAGCATAACTTAAAGCAAACTGAGACGCATCCTGCGATAGCGAATCCCATCTATCCCAAAATATCTGTTCAGAAGATTCACGACCAACGGGTTTCAAACCTTTCTCCAAATCTCTTATAGCATCGTTCATTTTCTTGTAATCTCCGTCAAACCAAAATCCCCAAGCTTGGCCTGCGAGTTTACTAAGAATATTGTATTGGGTCTCATCTATAAGGTTTTTCACCCAAAGCTGTCCTATTGTATCTTGCAAAGCTTCAATATCTGACCGAAGAATTTTACTATACTGCTTTCTTATCTCCTCACACTTATTAGCTCCGCCACCCCCATCAGGACCTGTCCCTCCACCACCTCCTCCCCCGACATTAGCTGGCATATCTTGGTAAAGATATTTATCATAAGGGTTGTCTGGGTCGGTCATATCTGGACCATAAGGCGGAATCTGCTCCTCGCTCCTTTTCACATCTACTGTAAAATTCCCATTTTCATCTGTGTATGTTCCTTTAAAATCCCCTAGACCCCCGTAAGTATTTCCTTCTGTCTGAATATATAAGCCCGATACAGGGTTGCCTTGCTCATCAACTATCTGCCCTGATACCGCAGCGTGTGTATCAACAGGATAATCCACATTCCACGCAGAAAAATGCTCAACCCTTGCAGAAGTGTAAAGCTTTTTCTTCAAATTGCCCGCCACTATCTTTGCAAGCTCCCTTGCAGTAATGGGTTTATCGTTCTCATCAACAAGTATTCCCAGCTCATCTCCCTGAATCCAGACCCCTTTCACACTATCAAAATACCACATCGGAACTTCAACCTTATCTGTTGTGGTTTCAACATAATCGTAAAGAGTATGATAAACTTCTTCTGGAATCTTCATCTTCAGCGATGGCTTTTTAACTTCATCCTTTTTTGATAACCTTGCTATTTTTGGTGCAAGATTTGATATAATCTCTCCCTTTTCGTTTTGCAGAACAACATCTATAAATCCAGCAGAAGAAAGAGTTATAAAACCCTTTTGAGATTGTCCTGAGTAAGCCAAAAATGAGCCAGGCATAAGTTCGGGCTGTGATACGGGATTGACATACGCCAAAGAACCCGAAATCTCTTTGCTATCTGATACAAGTTCAGGTGGTATATTTATTTCAGCTAAAACTTCCCCTCCTTCTTGTTTTGCTTTTATTCTACCTGCTCTGCCCGCCTCTTTTCCCGCAAGAAGTATTGGAGCTCTACCTGGTAAAGATACCAAAGAAAACTGCGCTCCGTCTTTTAGGTCTGTATCACGAGCAGAAGACGCCTGAGCAAGCTTGACCGAGAAGAAACCCGGCTGGTCCGCATGGAATGAGTTTTTAGCAAATCCCGGCTTCACAACCTCAACCTGCATACGAGCTGTTAGAATGCGTCCCGTAAGAATCCTGCCTGTCAGAAGATTTTTACCTTCTCCTGTTTCTGATAACCTTGCGGTAATAAGCTCGTTTGGTATAAAAAACATACCATCTTTATTTGTCATGGTAGAGAATGTCTCGTCGGGAGAGAAAAGATTATCGCCATTTATATCTATTTTGACAGAAACAAGAGCTGATTCAACGGGATTATCCTTTTCATCTTTGACAACTCCGCCTATATTAAGGTCTTGCAGACCGGAAGTGGTTTCCTGAGGTGTTCCCTTCTTCCCGCATCCTCTCGCACAAGAAAAAAGAAAAGATGAAGAGAGAAAAAGAGTTAATATAAACCCAAAAACATAAAAGCTCGTTTTGTCTTCTGCTCTCATCTGAAAATTACCTCCTCTTATTTGAGATGCTCTTACCCTCGCTTTTCTGGAGAGAAACCTCTCGTAAAAGAGATCTTCTCCCCACAAAAAAAAGAGGAAGTAAGAGCTTTAAAAAAATTAATACAGAAAAAAATCATTTTGTAAAAAATTACAAGATAAAAAGTTGAATACTCACGAACGATGAGAAAGAAAACCTTACTCTGTGCCTAACAGCAAAGTAGGATAATCCAAATTTTCAAAATAAATTTTCAATTATGGGAAGAAAAGTGATTTCATTTATATCACTTGTCATTCTTTCCTGTGCATCAATAGAGAAAACTACATACTATGATTTCAAAACCACAAAGCCCAAAATCTCCAAAGAAATCACAAAATCAGATATATCTGTCACAAAAAATATCACACCCGAATCTATATCTTTCCTGATCACAGAAGATATAACATGTGAGGAGAAAGAAAAAGGAGAAAAAATAAAATACCGTGTCACAAATAAAACTATGGATAAGTCCGGCTGGATCGCCGACTTTTTGCTCTCCTCTATCTTTGGAGGAATATCTTTCTTGGCTTTCAAAATACATAATGAAGGAAAAATTTTCGGAATAAGCAGGGGCGGAGGAACTGAATTTTCTAACATGAAAAATGAGCTCTTCATAACAGGTATAATATCTGGTAGTATTGGCGGTATTTTCGCTATTGATTTTGTTATCTCTCCCTTCCTTGCAATTGATACCTCAGAAGAAATAGAAAGAGAAAAATATGAAAGAGTTATCAGAGTATTAGAATGCGAGCAAAAACCACTTGATAATATTCCAGTTGAAATAAGCTTTGAAAAAGCTTCAATAACTTCAAATACCAAAAAAGGAGTAGTTAATGTAAATCCCCAGAAGGTCTCTGAGATTTTGAAGTCATCATCTCCTTCTGCATACCTCACTTTCAAATACGGTGGGGTGGAAAGAAAATTCCCCGTTGATTTCTCAATGCTTGCACCACCTTCACTAGCGATATTTGTTCCAGAGAAAATCACAATTTACCCAGGAGAAAACATTATTGACATCAAAATCAAAAACAAAGGAAAAGGAAAAGCAAAAAATGTCGCGCTGATATTAGAATCATGAAGAATTAGGTCTCAAAAAGAGGTTAGATTTAGGGGATATAAAACAAGGAGAAGAAAAAAAGATTTCAATTCCAGTTTTCCCTGAGGGAACTCAAAAAAAGATATTTCTCATCAAAGTATCAGCTAAGAAGGTATAAAAGGCACTAAAAATGGTGGCTGAGAAGTATTAAAAACAAAGAAGTTAAAAACAACATGTATGACCAGAAAAATTAAAACCTTATTCCATCATTACAACTCCTATGTTTATTTTCTCACCCGCAGGATACCCCCCATACCTCTTCATTTTCCCCAACTCCACCAGTTTATTTTTACATGTGGTACATTCGGGAATTTCTGAACTCAATGGACAGTTATCCTGAGAGATTTTATGATCCTTCAGTTCCATAGTACAGTCGCTCGGGGGGACCCCCGCTTTCCCTCATCTTTCTCAAACATATCACACATTCTTCCGGTAGTACTCTTGACTCAGGACTTGCAGGACAATAATCTTCTAATAGCCGGTCAATATTATATATTACCACTAAACCTTCGTCTATATCTAAACTACCACCAATATATAAAATGCTATCAACATACTTTACTATCAAAGATCTGGAACAAATCTTCTTGTGAGTTATAATTGCATTGTAATACGGAGGAGGAAGTTGAACAGGTTGATAAACAACAAGAGGACATACACCAGAATCAGGCTGTTGATATATAAAAAACATATATCCATTCCATTTAACAAATATGTTATCTCCTATCCTCCCCACATACCCGATAAGATTAAAGACTTTTGCCCAACAGAGATCTACAGAAACAATTGGCACTGTTGCCGAAAAGACAAAAACAATAATTGTTTGAGTTGCAAAATCAACATATTTTTCAAAATCGTCCGCACCATAACTTGTGTTCTTGCACAGTTCATTCAGCTCATCGGCAGAGTTTATAACATAATATGTGACCGACCAGTTAATACCGTTCAAATATCCCGAATATGTTCCCTTATATGGATACCCTGATTCTGTCTTAACACATTTCTGTAATTTACCGGGCATAGAACCTTCTCGTGAAACAAATACCGAAAAAGGTATATCCTCATCTGCTTCATCAATCATGCCATCTCCATCGTTGTCAAGGCAGTCGCAATATTCATCAGAGATTTTACTATCCTCTTTCCCCGAGGAATTCCCACTTCCATCTGAATACACTTTATTCTGAAATGATGGGGAATGGTCGTGTACAGGAGAGTTATCCTTTGCGCACAATGAAAACAGCAAAACAACAAAAAGAAAGAAAAAGATAAATTCCAACCCTTTCCTGCCACTCATTTCTGCTCCCCACCTATTTTCCTTGCCATATATAATTTAATCACTCACATTTTTCGTTGAAGTCAAGATTTTGTGACACTTTTTCTCTGTCTTTTATTTCTGCTCCTCAACCTTTCTTTTCGTATCGTAGTATATACTAGCAGGTTTGAAGGAGCAAAATAATCATCTTATCTTGAAATTCTTAGTATTGCTCTCAAAGCAACACAAATTCAAAATAACATGATATAAGTGTCAAAAGTTGGTAAATTAACTATAATTTCTTCAAGCATGACTCAGATAAATAGGGTAGAAACATCGATTTCTCTTCCTATTATGAGTTCTATATTTTTTTCTTGGGCTTTTTCACGGAGAAATTCAATCACTTCTTTTGTTGCAAACTCAACAGAGAAAAACTTCATAAATACCTTCTTCCCTGTTAATTTCTCTGCTGATTTCGCTGCTAACTCTAACTTTTCTATCTTCTTCTCCGCTTCTTCAATGCTTCTCAAACTCAAACTTGTTTCAGCAACAATCAAGGGATCATCGCAAAAAACATCAACTTCTTTGTAGCCATCAACGGGTAAATTCACATGAGTTCTTATATCTGCATCTATTCCTTTTTGTTTGAGTATATATTTTATAACAAAT
>JAUQOU010000068.1 GCA_030550715.1 bacterium
TGTTGTATTCATTTTTCTGCCACTTATTTCTTTGAGCGAGGGGGTTTGAAATTTTATGATAAACAGAGTTTTTCTTCTTGGAAATTTGGGAAGCGATCCGAAGATAAAATACACGAGAGATGGTTTGGTTATGGTTGTTCTTCGTCTGGCAACTAATGAATTTATAAGGCAGAACGGTAGCTACAAAAAAATTACAGATTGGCATACGGTTTTGGCATTCGGAAAGCTCGCGGAGTTCTGTTCAAGCCATCTCAGAAAAGGAGATAGGATTTTCGTGGAGGGAAAATTGAGGAGTTCAACTTTTGAGGTTGATAACAAAATCATAAAGGCGTCAAGCGTTGTTGCGAGAGCTATAAAAATCATACCGCGCTCTGCACAGAAAGATGAACTCTCTTATACTGAGATAGCAAGAGATGGTCTTGAATTGAGCAAAAACGGAGTGATTTCAGAAGAGCTCTCACCTGACGAGATAGAATCAGAAGAAGAAATCTTTGACATTTTCTGAATTCTTTTTTGAGTTTTGAAATCAAAGACCGAATGATACTAATTTTGGTATGAGTCAGATTTTTCAAGTGCCTTTATTATCTTCCAGAGGGTAAAATTGACTTTTGGAAATATGTTGTGGTTTATTCCATATTTTACTATGGCTCCGCACATTGAATCTATTTCTGTTCTTCGGCGTATTTTCAGGTCCTGAATCATGCTTGATATGTGATCCTTTGTTGGCGGTATCATATCTTTCAGGAAGAATTCAAGGAAATTATCTCTTATGTTTATTTTTTCTGATTTTGCGACAAGTAGAGCTTCTTCTATTACCTCTTGAGCTATTTCTCTTGAGAATTCGTTTTCAATTATCTGACCGTAAGTTGTGTTCAAGATAGCGCTGAGTGGGTTCAGGGCGCAGTTATAAATCGTCTTTTCCCATATAGGCGTCTTTATATCTTCAACAACTTTTGTTTCAAGTCCTGAGTCAAGAAGCACTTCGGCGAGTTCAAAAAGGTGTTTTTTAAATTTTTCTAATTTCTCTTCCCAGAAACCGAGGAGTATTGGTCCACCCCAGACGGTAATTTTTATTTTCCCCGGCTGTTCAAAGACGGAACCGAAAATAACTCTTGCTGATGCTACTGGGAAAATATATTTTGAGAGCGTCTCGTAATTTCCAAGTCCGTTTTGCATTGAGACGAAAAGCTTCGCCTTTACTTTTCTTTCTTTTAACGTTTTTCCTACATCTTCATTTGAGAATGTTTTTGTAGTTATAAGGACAAAATCAAATTCTGCCTCATCTTCTACTTTTTCAAGCGGAATCAGGTTTTCATTCTTAACCAGATCGTTTCCCCATATTCCCTGAATTTCTAATCCGTCTTTTTTTATTTTCTCTATGTGTTCTTTTCTCCCTATGATGAAGGTTTTGTATCCTTTTTTAGAGAGTTTATATGATATAGCTGAACCGATGGCTCCTGCTCCGAATATAAGTATCTTCATATTCAATTTTTTATCTAATTTTTAAGCTTGTTCTCAAAAGGTAGGTTATTTTTCTTTTTGTTTTTCATTTCGGGAATTAGCAATAGCTTTTTCTGAATTTTTAAAGTTTATATTTTGAGGGATTTTGAATAGTTTATAGTTTTTGGAAGGTTCATAATTAATTATGATAGCGGTATTAAAAAGGAGTTTTGTTGAGGGAGAAGTAGAGGTTTCAGGGGCGAAAAATGCTTTTTTTCCTGCTGTTGCTTGTGGAATAGCTCTTGGAGCAAAAAAGATAAAAATAAGAAACGTTCCAAAAATAAAAGATGTTTTTGTAATGCTTGAGATATTGAGGGAGCTTGGGTGCTCGTTTGAATTCCGTGATGAAGGAAAAGAGCTTATTATATTTTCAGAAAGAATACAGCCGAGGGATTTTTCTCCTGAACTTTTCGGGAAGATAAGGGGTTCTGTTGTTATATTCGGCTCTCTTTTGAGCAGATTTGGTTTTGCGAAAATCCCAATGCCAGGAGGATGTAAAATAGGAGAAAGACCGATAGACCAGCATATAAAATCAGCAAGAGCTTTCGGATTTTATGTTGAAGAAAGCGGGGGTTTTTTTGTCGCAAAAGGAAAAACCTCAAGGAACGTAAGCTTTACTTTTGATATAAAGACCGTGACCGGTACTGAGAACGCTATTTTGATGGCTATTCGTTCAAAAGCCGAGATAAACAATATCGCTATTGAACCAGAAGTTCAGGAACTCATATCATATCTTAAAAGATATGGAGTGAATATAAGGAGAGAAGGGGATAGGGTTTTGATTGATGGTAAAGAGGATTTAGTTTGCGATGAGGTTGAATTTGAACTTATACCAGATAGAATAGAGGCAAGCACCTGGCTTGTTCTTACAGCTTCTGTTGGTGGGAGGTTGAAAGTCAAAAACGTAATTTTTGAGCATATAGAGTATGTTTTGAAAGTTCTTTCAAATTGTGGTGCGAAGATAAGTTTGGCTCAAAATTCTGTTGAGATTGAGTCAAGCGATGTGTATGAGCCGGCTGATATTGTTGCAGATTCTTTTCCTGCTTTTCCAACAGATGTTCAACCGCAAATATGTGTTATGCTTCTCAAATCGAAAGGAATAAGCAGGGTGGTAGATAAGATTTTTCCGAACAGGTTATCTCATATTGACGAGCTGGTGAAGATGGGAGCAAAGATAGAGCTGAAAGGTGGTGAGATAATAATTTATCCTTCGAAGATATTTGGGAGCAGTATTCGTGCGCTTGACCTTCGCGGAGCAGCTGCTCTATCTATCGCAGGACTTATGGCAGAATCTAATTCAACTTATCTTTCGGGATTTGATTTTATACAAAGAGGATATGAAAACTTTGTGGAAAAGCTCAGGTCAATCGGTGGTTCTATTGAGGTCTTTGAAGATGATAAAATCTCTCATTTTTCAAAAGAATCAGAAAAAATGAAGATTGAGCAGGAAAGTAAAGAAATTTTCAATTATGTATCCTATACTTCTTGAAGCGGGTAAGATAAAGTTATATACATATGGGGTTTTTATAGCTTTTGCTTTTATAGTTTCTGCTGAGTACTGTGCGAGGGTTTCCCGTGAGCTCAAAATAGAACCACATGTTATTCTTGATTTCATTCTTTGGATTCTTATATCTGGTCTTATTGGAACAAGAATTGCTTATATAATCTTCAACATAAAAGATTATATCAAAGAA
>JAUQOU010000008.1:0-58856 GCA_030550715.1 bacterium
CAAAGTAAAAATTACCCCTTTGAGAGATAAGGTTGTTGTCAAAAGAGTTGAAGAAGAAGAACAGAAAACCCCAGGTGGAATAATAATTCCTGATACCGCAAAAGAAAAACCACAAATAGGTGAAGTAGTAGCAGTTGGTAAAGGAAAAATTCTTCAAGATGGTAAAGTGATCCCACCAGAAGTAAAGGTGGGAGATAGGGTCCTTTTTGCAAAATATGCCGGTACTGAAATTAAAATAGAAGGAGAAGAATACCTTATAATGTCAGAAGATGAAATACTTGGTATTATAGAAAAATAAAATTGCCTTTATTTTTTGATTTTTTATTTCAAAGAAAGGAGGTGAGAAGTTATGGCAGCAAAAGAAGTACTCTTTGACGTAGAAGCAAGAGAAAAAATATTAAGAGGAGTTGAAAAAATAGCAAGTGCAGTCAGGGTAACACTTGGACCTGGTGGAAGAAACGTGATACTTGAAAAAACATTTGGAGCTCCAACGGTAACAAGAGACGGGGTCACAGTAGCAAAAGAAATAGAGCTTGAAGATAAATTCGAGAACCTCGGTGCGCAACTTGTAAGAGAAGTATGCTCAAAAACAAACGATGTAGCAGGAGATGGAACAACAACCTCAGCGGTCCTCGCCCATGCGATATTCACAAAAGGGCTAAAGCTCATCTCCGCAGGTGCTAACCCCGTAAACCTCAAAAAAGGAATAGAAATAGCGGTAGAAAAATGTGTAGAAGAACTCAAAAAAATGGCAAAAGAAATCAAATCAAGATCTGAAATAGAAAATGTAGCCAGAATAGCTTCAAACCAGGATTATGAAATAGGCAAAATAGTCGCAGACGCAATAGAAAAAGTAGGGAAAGAAGGAGTGATAACAATAGAAGAAGCAAAAGGAACAGAGACAACATGGGAAGCAGTAGAAGGAATGCAGTTTGACAGAGGTTACCTTTCTCCTTACTTCATAACAGACCCAGATAGAATGGAATGTGTCCTTGAAGACCCCTATATATTGATATACGAGAAGAAAATATCATCTGTAAAAGACCTTGTGCCACTTCTTGAGCAGATTGTAAGAGATGGGAAACCACTTCTTATCATCTCCGAAGATGTAGAAGGTGAAGCTCTTGCAACACTCGTTGTCAACAAATTAAGAGGAGTTCTCAAATGCTGTGCGGTAAAGGCACCAGGGTTTGGAGAGAGAAGAAAAGCTATGATGGAAGACATAGCAATACTTACAGGAGGAAGGTTCATCGCAGAAGAGCTTGGTATCAAACTTGAAAACGTCCAACTTTCTGACCTCGGTAGAGCAAAGAAAGTAGTCGTAGATAAAGAGCACACAACAATAATAGGTGGAGCGGGTAAAAAATCAGAAATAGAAGCAAGAATAAACCAGATAAGAAAGGCGATTCAAGAGACAACTTCTGACTATGATAGAGAGAAGTTGCAGGAAAGACTCGCAAAGCTCGCCGGAGGAGTCGCAATAGTATATGTGGGAGCTCCAACAGAACCTGCTATGAAAGAGAAGAAGATGAGAGTTGAAGATGCAGTGAATGCTACACGTGCAGCTGTTGAAGAAGGAATAGTCCCCGGAGGAGGAGTCGCCTTCATAAAATGTATTCCCGCACTTGAAAAACTCCTTGAGGAAGAGAAAAACGATGATGTAAAACTCGGCATAAAAATAGTGAAAGAAGCAATAGAAGAACCCCTGAGATGGATAGCAAGAAACGCAGGATATGAAGGTTCAATAATAGTTGAGAAAATAAAAGATAAGATAAGACAAGACCCGAAGTCCAACCCGGGTTTTGATGCTCTTCAAGGCAGATTCGTTGACGACATGCTTTCAGCAGGAATAATAGACCCTGTAAAGGTGACAAGGTCAGCACTTCAGAACGCAGCTTCTGTTGCTTCACTCCTTCTCATTACAGAAGCACTTGTAGCGGAAAAACCAAAGAAAGAGGAGAAATTCCCAGCTACACCACCTCCTGAAATATAAAAAATAAAATGAGCGCCTTCCTTCCTCTGATTCCCGTTATATTAGCAGGTGGGGGGGGAAGGCGCCTCTTCCCTATCTCAACTCAAAAAAACCCAAAATACCTCCTTAAAATAAACTCTTCAAAATCTCTCATTGAAGAAACAATAGAAAGAGCAATACTGTGCCAGAAAGAAATAAATAAATCAGAAGTTTATCCCATCTTCATTGTAAGCAACATAAAGCACAAAAACAAAATAAAAAGGGTAATTCAGAAACTCAAAAGAACCAAAGCAAAAAATAACAACAGCACTCGCAAATTAAAAATTGAGTATCTTTTTGAACCGCTTATGAAAAACACCGCTCCCGCAATATGCTACTCTGCCCTGAAAATCCAAGAAAAGTTCAAAGATGCAGTTCTGCTGATTTTACCATCAGACCACAAAATACAAGACAACAATAAATTCAAAGAAGCTATAAAATCAGCTTACGAGGTAGCAAAAGAGAACTTTATCGTAACACTCGGAATTACCCCACAATATGCAGAAACAGGATATGGCTACATAAAAATATCAGAAAAAAAGTTGAAAGATAAAGATAATGTCTTTGAAGTTGAAAAATTTACAGAAAAACCATCAAAAGAGAAAGCAGAGGAGTTTATGAAGTCGGGAAAGTATTTCTGGAATGCTGGGATATTTATAGCAAGAACTTCTACTATACTTGAAGAACTGGGAAAATACACCCCAATTCCAAACATAATGAAAGAAAATAGCATAAAAAAGGCGTACCAAATTGTGCCGGAAATCTCAATAGATTATGCGGTCTGCGAGAAGTCAAAAAAAATGGCTTGCGTTGTTGCAGATTTCAGATGGTCAGATGTCGGCTCCTTCAAAGCAATAAAAGAACTATTCCAAAATGATGAGAACGGAAACTCAGGAAATGCTGACTTCATAGAATGCAAAAACTCACTCGTGTTCTCACAAAATAACAAAAGAAAAAAAATAATACTTTTCGGAGTCGAAAATTTAGTAATAGCAGAAGGAGAAAATTTCTTACTCGTAACCTCCCTTGAAAAAAGCCAAGACATAAAAAAGATATCTGAAAAATACGATAAATAATTCAGAAAAATTTGCGATAATAAATCAATAAGATGAATAAATTTTTGTATTTCGTAATTTACTCTCCCGGATTTTCGGGAAGCTTATTTTTATCAAAGGTTATCAACTCACACAAAGATGTAATCTGCCTGCACGAGACAGAAATGTTTGAAGCACTAGAAATCCACAACGATGGGAAAATAGAAACGAAATTCTTCTTTGAACTCAACGAAAAAAATAAATTTAAAAATTCGTATTAGATTGTATATGCTGTGGAAGACAGAGCAAATCTTTTATATAAAATTATTGATGACATTGAGTTTATTCACTCTGCCTTTCCTGAAAAGGATTCAATAGAGCAGGCAGAAGAACTTAAAGAAAAAGCAAAAGCTTTCATAAAAGAGAACCGAGATAAGATTGAAATTTTTGAAAACAAAGCAGAAGAAAATCCATCGTACTTTGATTGGAACATAGTAAAAAGCGGGGCGAAATTTAATTTTCTTTCTCTTATAATACCCAAAGAGTTTGGTGGCAAAGGTATAAAAGCACTTCCCTACTCTGTTTTCATAGAAGAGATTTGCTCTGAAACAGCAGGAGTTGGAAACATTTTCGGCGCCCACGCTCTCGGTATGACACCAATACTCCTTTCACCATACCTCTTTTCATTCACAAACATAATAAAAGAGGTCGTAGAGAGAGAAAAGAAAGGTGAGCCCATTTTATTTGCGTTTGGATTGACCGAACCAACGGGAGGATCAGATGTCCAGCAAGACGAAGATTGGCTCAAAAAAGCAAAAATGACAACAAAAGCACAAAAAGTAAAAGATGGATACATACTGAACGGGAGAAAAGTTTTCATCTCAAACGGTTCTGTTGCAAAATACATAACGGTTTTCGCTCAAACTTCGTCACCAGATAAAATGATGTGTCTTCTCGTGAACTCAGAAATGAAAGGTTTTTCTATCGGAAGGGTTGAAGATAAGATGGGACAGAAAACTTGCCACGCAGCAGAACTTGTATTTGAAGATGTTTTCGTCCCCGATGACATGGTCGTGATTCCAGAAGGTTCGGCACCGTTCATAAACCGAGTCATACTCTCAACAACAAGAGCACCAGTAGGAGCAATAGCAACCGGAATAGCAAAAGGAGCAATAAAAAAAGTAATAGAAATCGTAGAAGATAAAGACGAATACTTCGCACTGAAAATATCAGAAGCAATATCAAAACTCATTATGGCAAGAATGCTGTGGATAACCTCATGCACAATAATAGATAAAGAAGGTTCAATGAAACTCAGCCAAAACCCCGTTGTAAAACTCATAGCTAAAATATTTTCAAAAATAAACTCATTAGACCAAAATCTGACCAGAAAACTTGGAAGAAAATTAGGAGATAGAATGAAAGATGTTTTTTTCAATGTTCTGAGCAAAAATCTCAAAAAGATAGAATCACTATCTTCAATCGCAAAATTCTCCTCAACTCAACTTAGTTTTGAGGTATGCAATATATGTATGGAGCTTCTCGGAGAAAAATCTGCTGACAAATCTCTGAAAATAGAAAGATTTCTCCGAGATGTGAGATTGACACAAATTTACGAAACAACAAATGAAGTGAATAAAATTATACTGTGGAAAAACCTGTTTGCCTGACTAACGGGTAAAATCTTTTAGCATAATGATTTTGGAACTTACAAGAGACCTTGTAAAAGAGCTTTCAAAAATTGAAATCCCCGAAGATATAAAAAAAGCAGTAGCTTTACAGGTAGAGAACCTGAAACTATCAGCAGAGATAGGAAAAAGAAAGCTCAAATTCTCAGAGGAAAAAGCAGATAAGATAGGTATAAAGCCCCCCCTCCTACAGATTCTTATAAATTCATCTGCCTCTATGTTATACGATTGGGATGATTACCTTTTTGCCGGACACACAGGGCACTCAGCGGTCTTTACCGCACTAGCACTAGGAGAAGAATTCAAAATCCCAGAAGAAAAAATAAAGAGAGCTATCTTTATAGGCAACGAGATAGGAGGAAGATTCGGAATACTGACTCTGATAGGACCTTTGAACGGACAGATGATGACATACCTTCACGGAATAATATCAGCAACCATCACAGAGTATCTTACAGGAAAAATAGAGAACATACCCAAAAGAATATGCTCCTACATATCAAATCCACACTTTATACACTTTGAAGGGTTTATGGGAGGGGAAACAAAGCTATTTACCGCATCTTTCCCGATAGTTCAAGGAGTCATATCATCTCTGTTTGATGTCAAAGAAAATCAATACTCCGAAGAAGGATTTGTGCGTATTTTCTCTTGGAATGATTTTTCAGAAGACACCATTAAAGCTATTTTCTCTCCCGATTTTTTTCTCACAAGAACACTGATGATAAAAAAGTATCCGGGATGTGCTTATGTTCTTCCACAGATTGAATGCACCCTCAAAATAAAAAGAAAAATAGAGGAGAATTTTGAGAAATTTGATATAGATTGCATAAGAGAGATTGAGGTAGAGTATTCTATAATACCTGCTCTGCTTGATGTTATCTCCTCTCGCTATCTTGATTTTTCAAGCCACATTCCAGCTCAGTTCTCAACATACGGAGCTGTAGCACTCGCTCTTTACGGGCAAAATTTCACCCCGGAAACATACGAGAAAGTTCGCTCACACAAAAACTCCATACTCAAAATAATATCAAAAATAAAGACAAAACACAACACAAAATACACAAGGAAAATTCTTGAAAAAGTTTCCGATAGCTTCCCTTTTCTTTATGGAGAAAAACCTCCGTCGGTAAAAAACATCTTGAAAGCTATCTCACACTCCCAAATAAAAATATCCCACCTTGTGAAGGAAGGAATTTTCATTATCCCCGCGCTGATCGCAAGGAGAACCAAAACAGAGAGAAAAATCAAAGATGAGTTTAAATTTATCTTCCCTGCAAAGGTAAAAATTCAATACAAAGACCTTTTACTTGAAGAAGAAGCAATCTCTCACTCAGCCCCTGCAATATCAGAAGATGCAGAAAAAAATATTCAAGAGAAAAGAGAAATAGCAAGCAAAAAGGTTTAAAATCTTCTGTGAAATTAAAATTTTATACTGATAAAAAATAATGAAAGAAAAAAGAAAGATAAACAGGTTAAAGAGAAAAATTTTTAAATTAACCTTACTCTCTCTACCTTTAATCACCTCTATTTCTCCTGTATCAAAAGTCCAAGCTCAAACAGCACCTGCACCAGGAGATCTGCCCTCACCACGAATATATGAATCTATAAGGAAAAAGAAGGAGAAAGAAAAAGAAGAAGAAAAAAAAGGTAAGATAAAAAGAATTTTCCCTAAAAGGAAAAAATCCATATTTGAAGAAGATGAGGAGAAAACAGATTATCGTGATTAAATAAAATTTTTTTCTGCACAAAGTTTTTTCAGATGAAAACTTCAAAATTCCCTTTTTTTCCTCGCTTTATAAAAGTAATTTCTAAAGCCCTTCCAAACATTCAAAATCCTCAGGGTAAGTTCAACCTTATCTCCGATTGAAAACCTTTCTCCGTCTTCAAGTTCTATTCCCTGAACATAAATTCTCGCTCCGTTTTCCGTCCTTACAACAAGCATAGGCAAAGGAGGAAAAACATCAGCATAAGTTGTAAGATAATCTTCGGTAAATGTGAAAACCTCTCCTTCTCTTGACATTTTCTCTTTTGAAAGATTCTTACTTCCGCAGACCTGACAGTAGATTTGAGCAGGAAAAATAGAATTCCCGCAGTCAGAACATCTCAATCCGTAAAGAGAGAGATTTTGCTCTCTTTCTCTCCACAGAAGAGAAATAGATGATTCATCTTCTGGGAAACCAATAATATCTTTTACCTTCAGGTAATGGCCAAATCTCATTTTTTTCCTTCTCTCAAAGACCTTTATGATTTCTCTATGAGGCAAGGAATTTCCTTGAAATGTTAAAATTACACCTTTGACCCCGTTTCCGAGACCCAGAACCGCAACCTTATCTCCCTTTTTCAAGAAACCTGTGGAATAAGCAAGAGATATAGGTATCTGGGAGTTGCCAAAGCTCCCGAATGCGGAGAAGACATCATCTTTGATTTTAAAAGTTCTCATAACTTGCAAAGCGATACCAAAAGTCGGAGAAGAGAATACAACTTTGAGGTCAGGCGAAAACACTTTTTTTATCAAAAAAGAATACACTTCTGTTGCGACAAATCTCTCATCTACACATAAGATTTTTCCATTTTCAGAAGAGATGGCAGGAGTTTCTTCACTTATGTGAAAGAAATCATCTACGGAAAAGATTCCATCTTCGCTTTCCGATGTAGCAGTCATAAAAATCGCTCCGCCTCCATCGCTGAGACCAAAATCAATATCCCACTCTGCTCCCCTTCTTCTCTCACCAGTAGCAATCAGCACACAATCTGCAAGATGAGATTTTAGTAGAGAATAAGCAAGCTCAAAAGCACTTATTATACCCTCTGTACCCCCACCGATTGAAATGGTAGCAGTAGAAACCGGAAGATCAAGAGCTCGTGAAAGCGTAACAGAAGGATTCTTCTCAAGCCAGTGGTTGAAAGAAGAAGAGACAAAAATAAGAGCTGATCTTTTATCTTTTAAGTAATTGCTGAACTTCTTTACTATTCTGTAAGACGCTTCATAAGAGAGCGTAAGAGGGTCTTCATCATAAGAGCAGAACGCCTTCTCGTTCGGAGCCCTCACCCCTGCCTGATTCCTTATCTCCTCACCGCTCAACCTGAAAAAAGGAACATAACCTTCAATATCCTTTATAACTATCTTCATTTCTCTTTTAGATTATTCAGTTGAAAACAAATTTCTAAACTTCCGAAAACTCTTAAACGACAAAATAAAATTCAAAAATTATGGAAGTAAAAATATTGAAAGAAGCAAGACAAAGAGCAAAAACTGAAATATATCAGTGCATAAAAAAGTGGTTCTCAGAAGATGAAATAAAAAAAGACATAACAACACAGTTCCTCGGAATAGGAGAAAAAAGAGGCAAGTTGATTTTATTCTCAAAGAATGAGGAAGATTTCATAGCTGCCGGAGTTGATTTTGTGAAAATTCTATTTGAAGAAGCTCAAAAAATTCTCTTCAAAAATTCAAGAGAAAAAATAAAGTTTCACAAGTTCAAAAGTGATGGAGATAAAGTGAAAAACGGGGAAAAAATCGCCGAAATAGAAGGAAGAATGAAGGTTCTGTTTGCCACAGAGAGATTGAGCATAAATCTTCTTTCACGGCTCTGCGGAATAGCTACTGAAACCTCAAAACTTGTCTCCGAAGCGAAAAAATACGGAATAGAGGTATGCGCTACAAGAAAAACAACCCCAGGACTGAGATTTTTAGAAAAATACGCAGTTGCAGTGGGAGGTGGAAATCCTTACAGATTCTCCCTCTCATCAGCAATAATGATAAAAGATAACCATATAATATCAGCAGGAGGAATTGAAAAAATAAGAGAAATAATAACAAGAAACAGAAAAAAATCAGGAAAGTTGAGAGATATTATAATAGAGGTTCAGAAAATGAGTGATTTAGAAGAGGTTTTGAAAATAGCGAAGGAGCTGAAAAATATATCAGTGATGCTTGATAACTTTCCCAAAGATTCCATAGGAGAAGCTATAAAGAAAATAAGGGAATTTTCACATAATGAAAAAGTGAAAATCTTAATTGAAATCTCGGGAGGTATAAGACCTGAAAAACTCCCCGAAATAGCAGAACTAAAACCAAATAGAATTTCAGCAGGATATATAACATCAAACCCGAAAATCCCCGATATTTCAGCAGATATAATTGCTCTATAAAAGATTTTTATTTTCTTAATATGCAATTTGAAGACATAATCTACCAGAAAGATAAAGGGATTGCAACACTGATTATAAACAGACCAGAAGTTCTCAATGCGTTCAGGACAAAAACAATTGAAGAACTCTCCTCGGCCCTTGAAGACGCAGGGAAAGATAAAAAAATAGGAGTAATAGTGATAAAAGGAGCAGGTGAAAAAGCGTTCTGCGTAGGAGGAGATATTCAAGAGATGAAAAATTTTGACTACTGGTCTGGAAGAAATTTTCTTTTAAAGTTCCTGAATTTCCTCTTGCTAATAAGAAGAACCCCCAAGCCAGTAATATGCGCAGTAAAAGGATACTGCCTTGGAGGAGGAAACGAAATAAACATATCTTGCGACCTCACAATAGCAACAGAGGACTCAATCTTCGGACAAGTTGGACCAAAGGTTGGCTCAGTACCAGTAATAGGAGGAACCCAATTCCTTCCGAGAATAGTCGGAGAGAAAAAAGCAAGAGAAATGGTTTTCTTATGCAATCAGTATTCAGCTTATGAGGCATTAGAGATGGGATTGATAAATAAAGTTGTTCCAAGAGAAAAATTTGATGAGGAAGTAAATTTGTGGTGTCAGAGGATTTTAGAATTAAGCCCGCAAGCTTTGAGGATAGCCAAACTCTCTTTTAATTTTGAAAGCGACCTACTTTACCCTTCGTTCCTCCATGCGGTTGAAATCCTCTCACAAATATATGATACAGAAGAATTCAAAGAAGGTATGAACAGCTTCTTGCAAAAAAGGAAGCCGGACTTCTCAAAATTCAGAAAGTAATCATGATAAGCTTAAAGAACAAAGTAGCAATAGTAACCGGTGGAGCATCAGGAATAGGAAGAGCTATATCAACATTATTTGTCCAACTTTCCGCAAAAGTCGTGATAGCAGACATAAATGCAAGAGAGGGAGAAAAATTGTCAAAGGAGATAAACGCTCTATTTGAACATACAGATATAACCCAACTTGAAAGCGTAAGAGAAACTGCAAAAAAAGTGAAAGAAAAATTAGGGAAAATAGATGTTCTTGTAAACAGCGCTGGATGGGATGAGATAAAACCCTTTTTAGAAACTACGCCAGAATTTTGGGAAAAAGTAATATCTATAAACTTCAAGGGAGTGATAAATACTACGTATTGTGTTCTGCCCTATATGATAGAAGCGAAAAATGGTGTGATAATTAATATATCATCAGATGCAGGAAGAGTTGGAAGTAGCGGAGAAGCAGTGTATTCAGGTTGCAAAGCCGGAATAATAGGGTTCAGCAAAGCAATAGCAAGAGAGTATGCAAAAGATGGGATAAGAGTAAATGTCATCTGTCCTGGACCAACCCGAACACCACTCCTTGAAAGCATTACGAAAGATAAATTGGGAGCAAAAATAATTTCAGCTATGGAAAAATATATACCTCTGGGGAGATTGGGAAGCCCAGAAGATATAGCGCCAGCAGTAGCATTTCTCGCATCAGATTATGCTTGTTATATAACAGGTCAGGTTATAAGCATAAGCGGTGGGCTCACTATGGTCGGGTGATTTACTCACTCCTTTGAAAATGAAAAGGGAAGGAGAAGATGCAGATTTTTCCCCAAAATTCATCTCAAATCATTAAAATTATATATATCTAATTTATTAAGGTATCTATTTTTATTGACATAATATCTTATGATATAAAGCATTATAAAAGGAGGAAGAAAAAATGGGAGAAAAGACAAAAGTAAAAGAAATAGAAAAAGAAAGAGAAGATTACTCAGCAGAAAAAATAAAAATCCTCAAAGACCTTGAAGCTGTCAGAAAAAGACCCGCAATGTACATCGGCTCAACGGGAATTCAAGGCCTACACCACCTTGTCTGGGAAATAGTAGATAACTCGGTTGATGAAGCTCTTGCCGGCTACTGCAACAAAATTATCGTCAGAATACTTGAAGATGGATCTTGTGAGGTGGAAGATAACGGCAGAGGTATCCCAATAGATATACACCCTGAAACAGGAACACCAGCACTTGAGGTTGTCTTCACAAAACTTCACGCAGGAGGTAAATTTGAAAAAGGAGTTTATAAGGTATCGGGAGGACTACACGGAGTCGGAGCGTCTGTTGTAAATGCACTATCAGAAGAGCTTGAAGTTTGGGTTAAAAGAGATGGAAAGCTTGCCTATCAAAAATTTAAAAGAGGAAAACCTGTCACACCGATGAAAATAAAACAGGAAAGCGGAGTTGAAGAAACAGGAACAAGGGTCAGATTCAAACCCGACCCGGAAATATTTGAAACAACAGAATTTTCATATGACATAATAAGAGAAAGAATGAAAGAAATATCTCACATAATCCCTGGGTTAAAAATAATACTTCACGACAAAAGACAAGATAAAAAAGAAACTTTCTTTTCAGAGTCCGGAATTTCTGAACTTGTCAGAGATTTATCTGAAAACTCAAATGTCCTTTTCAAAAACCCAATATACATAGAGGGGGAAAAAGAAAACATAAAACTTTCAGCAGCTCTTCTTTACAGGGAAGAAAGAGAAGAAATTCTTCTCTCTTTCGCAAACACAATAAGGACCGTAGATGGTGGGACACATGTGACGGGCTTTAAAACAGCTCTATCAAAAGCAATAAACCAGTTCGCATCAAAAATCCTCAAAAAAGATGTTCTTTTCTCAGGAGAAGATATAAGGGAGGGGTTGGTATGTGTTATTTCTGTTTTCCTGCCAGACCCACAGTTTGAGGGGCAAACAAAATCAAAGTTGGGGAATACGAAGGTAAAAAGCATCGTTGAATCGCTCGCCTATGAAAAACTTGTCAAGCACTTTGAAGAAAATCCAAAGATAATAGAAGGAATTGTAAAGAGAGTATGGGAAACGCATCTTGAAAAGGAAGCAGAGAAAAAAGCAAGAGACCTTATCAGAAAAAGAGCAAGGGAAGAGGTGATTTTACCCGGAAAGCTTGCAGATTGCCAGCTGAAAGACCCTGAAAAAACAGAAATATTCATCGTAGAGGGAGAGAGCGCAGGAGGAAGCGCAAAACAAGCAAGAGATAGAAGATTCCAAGCTATCTTACCACTCAGAGGAAAAATCCTCAATGTTGAAAAAGCTTCCCTGATAAAGATGCTAAATCACGAAGAAATACAGGCGATCGTCTCTGCTCTCGGTTGTGGAATAGGCAAAGAATGCTCACCAGAAAAACTCAGATACCACAAAATAATCCTCCTTTCAGACGCAGATATTGATGGCTCACACATAAAAACACTCATTCTCACATTCTTCTGGCGCTATATGCGACCTATTATAGAAAACGGGCACGTCTTTATAGCTCAACCACCACTTTACAGAGTGAGAGAAAAAACTCAAGATATATACCTCAAAGACGATAGAGAACTCAAAGAGTTTATAATAAAAAGAGGTCTCAAAAAAATCCTGAAAGATGATAGCAAAAATCAAAATGAAATAGATAGCATAGTAAAAGCCATACTGAAAGATAAAAAAGAAGAACTCAAAAAATTTTTCAAGGACCCCGAAGAAATTATAAAATCAGCAGAGGAGAAAGGTAAAGAAAACCTCATAATCCAGAGGTTCAAAGGGTTGGGAGAGATGAACCCATCTCAGCTCTGGGAGACGACGATGAACCCTGCAACAAGAGTTCTCAAAAAAATCACTGTAAAAGATGCCGAGGAAGCAGATGAGCTTTTTTCAATTCTTATGGGAGAAAAAGTTGAACCGAGAAGAGAATTTATAATCAAGCACGCTCTTGAAACAGAAACACTTGATATATAAAACTTTTTCTTCTCACTCCCTTATATGCCCGTCTCCGAATAGTATCCATTTTAGAGTAGTTAGACCTTCAAGTCCCATAGGTCCGTATGCGTGAATTTTCGTTGTTGAAATTCCGACTTCTGCTCCGAGCCCGTACTCATATCCATCTGCAAGACGAGTTGAGGCATTAACCATAACAGAAGACGAGTCAACCTCCTTTATGAACTTCATAGCGTTGCTGTAATTTTCTGTTATGATTGACTCTGTATGTGAGGAGCCGTATTTCCTTATGTGTTCTATCGCTTCATCAATAGAATTAACAACTCTGACTGCAAGAATGAGATCAAGGTATTCAGCGTACCAGTCATCTTCAGTAGCCGGTTTAGCGTATGGGAGAATCTTTCTTGTTATTTCGCATCCCCTGATCTCAACCCCGTTTTCTCTGAAAATCTCTCCCATTTTCGGCAGGAATTTTTCAGCTATGTTCTTGTGGACAAGAAGCGTTTCCATAGCGTTGCATACAGAAGGTCTTTGAACCTTTGCGTTCAGACAAATCTTATATGCTTTCTCTAAATCAGCGTATTCATCAACAAAAATATGGCAGACGCCCTTGTAATGTTTGAGAACTGGCACACGAGAGTTTTCAGAAACAGCTCTTATAAGCTTTTCTCCCCCACGCGGGATCACAAGGTCTATCATTTCTTCTAGTTTTATAAGCTCAAGAACAAATTCATACGATGGGTTATCTACAAAGACCACAACATCTGGATTTATACCTTCGCTTGCTATTGCCTCTCTGATGATTTTTGCGAGAGCTGAATTTGTTCTTATGGCTTCTGATCCACCTCTTAAAATCACTGCATTTCCGGATTTTATGCAAAGCCCTGCTATATCAACTGTTACATTTGGTCTTGCCTCATAGATAGCGAAAACGACGCCGAGCGGTATTCTCATGCGTCCAACGAGCATTCCGTTAGGTCTCCTTCTCATCTCAACTATTTCACCAACAGGGTCGGGTAATTTGATTATCTCCTCCACTGAGTTTATGAGCCCCTTTATTCTTTTTTCGTCAAGCTTGAGTCTATCTAACAGAGCTTTTGATATACCGTTTTTTTCCGCATTTTCAAGATCTTGCTTATTTGCATAAATTATCTCATCTTTTTTGCTTTCAAGAAGTTGAGAAATTTTTGAGAGTATCTTGTTTTTAGTAATTGTGTCTGCTCTTGCAATTTCAGATTTTGCTTTCCTCGCTCTTCCTGCTATCTCTAATGCCAAACTCATAAAGAACCTTTTAAAGATTTTTACTGCTCTGAAAAAAATTTGCAAGAATAATTATCTATGTGATTGAAAAAGCTTTATCGCGAGTTTTTGAATCAAGAGAAAACAAAAGCAAAACAGAAGAAATGAAGAAAAGAAAAGCAAGAGAAAATCCCAAAATATAATTGAGCTTCAATCCAGCTAAAATGAACGCAAGAAAAGATAAAAAAACAGAGGAAAGATATATGAACAAAACTGCGCCACGATGACTTTTCAGAAGAAACATCAACCTGTGATGGATATGGTCTTTCCCTGTAAAAGCAATCCAATCAGAGAAAGATTTTACAAAGCCGTACTTTATTCTGAAAATCGTTATCTGAATCATATCAAAAAGCAGGAACCACATAATCATCGCGGGGAGTAAGAAAGCTTTCCAGTATTCTCCACGAGAAGCCCAAGCGACATCTGCGGTAAGTGAAGCGAGAACGAAACCGCAAAACTGTGCACCTATATCTCCGAGAAAAATCCAAGCGGGAAAAAAGTTGAAAAACAAAAATCCCAAAAGAGCTCCGCAAAGCGGTAAAGATAGCAGAAAAACCTCCGGAGAGCCATTGAGGAGTGATATAATTGAAGAAGAGAGGGCTATTATTATTCCGAGACCGCTTGCAAGTCCGTCAAGTCCATCTATAAAGTTATATGCGTTTGTAAAACCTATAATCCATATCAGTGTCAAAACCTCGTTCAAACCTTTACCCCACTCTTCGCCGACCGGGAAAAGACGAAGAGATATTCCATTATCTATGACCCATATTGCAAGGAAAAACTGAGCAAGTAATCTGAGTTTTGCTGGAATACCGAAAATATCGTCAAGAAGTCCAACAAAAGCAATTATAGCACCTGATACCATGACTATCTTATATTTGTATGGGAAGGAGTTTTCGGAGAGAATTATCGCTCCCGCAAAAGCCAGAGCCACCGCTAAACCCCCTAACTTACCTACTTCTCCGAAGTGAATTTTTCTCGGGGAATCTGACCTATCTACTATGCCCAAAATGCGCGAAAGCTCAAGCATTGAAGGAGTAAAAACCAAAGAGAGAATGAACGAAGATATAAGCAAAAATACGGTTTGTGGAACTCCGAATTTTTCCCAGAAAGAGTTCATAAAAAAAAGCAAGAAAAAGAGTAAGATAAAGCCCAGGGGGTTTTTCAGAAATAACCTGATTTTGTTCAGAAGCGGTGAAATTTTGAGATGGTTAATAAACTCTTCGTTTTCTGAACCTTCTTTTTTCAGAGAATCTTTTTTTTCTTTTTCTTCGCTAACGCTATCTTTTTTCTCTTCCGGTTCTTTATCTTTCTCTTGAAAAACAGCTATATTCATTCCATATTTCCTCCGATTTTTTTCACTTTTCAGTAGGGTTATTCATTTTTTTATTTTTAAGCTTATCATTTGTTCCGTTGAGTATTTGGAGTATTTCAAGGAATTGGAATCTATACGGTTGGAATCCTTCCGCGTATCCGCATCTTGCTTGAATTCCTCTGAAAGTAGCTGTACTTTTTGCAACCCGAATTATATCAAGGTCAGATATATTGACTTTATCTACCTGCGAAGCGTGGGCTAAAAGAAGTTTCATTTTTTCTTCAAGCACATCTGTTATATCTGTGAAGACATCTGGCTTGAAGCTCGCAGATGTACTTGGCACCTCATAAAAAAGAACATTTCTTGAATACCTTGTTGCAGTTATAGTAGATTTTGAAAGAGCGTAGTGATCTTGATGGGTATCTTCATAAAAATTCACAAATATTATAGATGGCTGGACTTTATTTATGACTTCTTCTATTTTGATTATAAGTTCTCGGGAGTAAGATAGGAATGTATCTTTGAACCTTCCGAAGATGATTTCTGCTTTTAAAATCTCTGCTGATTTTGTAGCTTCTTTCATTCTGACTTCGGGGTCTCCGCCGTACTCACCCGAAGTAGCGACGAACAAAAATATTTTTGCTCCAAGGTCTCTCAATTTCAAGAGAGTGCCACCGCATCCGAACTCTATGTCATCTGGATGAGCTCCTATCGCAAGGACACTCAGCGACATCTTTCCCCTACCCCTTTAACCAATCCAGATTAAAATTTTATTTTAAAAATCCTTCTTAAAATAAACCTTAACAATATTAAACTTTAAATTAAAAGCTGAAAATAATAGAAAAGCTAAAAATTTTTTGCTTTTTCCTTGAAAATTTTAGCAATAATTTATGAAAATAGAAAAATCTGAAAATCAACTAAATAGCAAAACTTATTTATTTGATACTCCAAAACCGGTGCATTATCGGTCCTCAACATATATGTACTTCAAAAGTGGGGGAATTACAAGAAGTATGAGCAATCCCGATATGAACATACCACCCACGACCACCACCGCCAGAGGTTTTTGTATCTGACTTCCAACACCTTTTGATAGAGTTGTAGGTAAAAGACCCAAAGAAGCGGTAAAACTGCTCAAAAGAACCGCTCTGAATTTTTCTGATGCAGACCTCTTTGCAGATTCCTCGGGAGAAAGCCCATTCAATATATGTTCTTTATATGCTGACATCATAAAAGATATGTTCAGAATAGATACACCAATTATAGAAACGAAACCAACCATTGCTGATAAACTCAAAGGGAAGCCGGCAACGAATAAACTTATAGCACCACCGAAAAGAGAAAAAAGAATTCCACTCATAGCAATCAGTGTGTTCTTAACAGAGCGGTTAAGTATATATAAAAATGTGAAGAGAGCGACAATTGATAAACTTCCGGAAAAGGAAAGGCGTCTTAGGGCTTCAACAAGGCTTTTGAACTGCCCACTCCACTCCATAAAATATCCTTCGGGAAGTTCTATATCTTTTACTTCTTCTTGCGCCTTCTTGACTGTACCTGCAAGGTCCTTTGAAACTACCGAGAACTTTATAGGTATATACCTCTTGTAGTTTTCTCTATATATAAATGAAGCTCCGGTGCTAAAATATATTTTTGCCAGAGAAGAAAGATTTACATAAGAACCATTAGAAAGAACGACAGGAATCTCCCCTATCTTTGAAGGGTTTTGCCTTAAATCTTCTGGAAGGATAACCAAAAGAGAAAATCTTTTATCACCTTCTATCACTTGCGTTGCCTCCTTTCCTCCAAGCGCAGCAGAAACAGTATCCATAAGCTGTTCCACACTAAGTCCGTAGGCAGAAAGCGCATCTCTATCTGCCTCTATTACTAGGTTCGGCTGTCCTATCTCTCTGAAAACCCCAACATCTTCAATTCCCTTTACTTTCTTTATTCTTTCTTCTACCTGATTAGCTAATTTATCTAAATTGAAAAGGTCATCTCCAAAGATTTTGACAGCGTTCTCTCCTTTAACTCCTGTTATAACTTCCTCAAGATTATCTTGAATATATTGAGATATGTTTATATCAACGTGAGGAAAAATCTCTCTTATCTTTTGTCTTATAGCTTTTTCCAATTCTTTTTTATCTTTAAATCTTTTCCACTGTGAGTATGGTTTTAGGTCAACAAAGTATTCTGTGTTAAAAGGTCCTGTCGGGTCTGTTCCATCTTCCGGTCTTCCCACTTTGAAATTAACAGTTTTTACTTCTGGGAAAGTCAAAAGAATATCTCTAACTTTCTTTGCATTTTCATATGCAGAGGATAGAGAAATAGAGTATGGGAATATGATACGCATATATATGTTGCCTTCATCCATTTTTGGTATGAACTCAAGACCGAGATTTTTAAGTATAAGCAAACTCAAAACCGCTAATGCAGAAAGTTGTAAAACCACCCACCTACCCTTTACTTTGACGAGTTTATTCAAAAATCTGTTGTATAGTTTTTCTGAAATTTTCACAAGAAGTGTTTCTTCTTTTTTTGGCTTTACAAAAAGCATAAGAGCAGAGACCAGAAATGTAAAAGTTAAAGCTATGCAGGCGCCTATGGCGTAAAGATATGTCTTAACCATAGGAGCAAATATTCTTTTTTCTGCTCCCTCCATAAGGAACACGGGAATAAAGCTTATACCTAAAAGAATTATAGACAGAACAAGAAGTCCCCCTACCTCCTGAGTAGATTGAACAAGAGCTCGCTTACCTGGACCGTATGACCTTGTGTTTCTGAAATAATTTTCTACAAAGAGAAGGGAAATATCAGCAATTATTCCAAAGTCTATGGCAGCTATGGAAAGGAAGTTGACAGATTCACCTCGCACAGCCATAATCCCCAACGCTATAATCAACGACATAGGAACAATAAGTCCCACAAAAAAAGCTGTTTTTATATCCCCGAGAAACAAAAAGATAGAGAAAAGAACCAGGGTTATACCTAAAAGTGCTATTTCAGATACTTTGTGAATAACTGTATCTACAAGCTTTCCTCTTTCGTAAAAAGGAACTATTTTTACATCTTTTGGAAGTATATGAGAGTTTAGCTCTTTTACTTTTTCTTTTATAGACCTTATAGAAGGTATGCTTTTTGCATCTCTGCGCAGAACTACGACTCCCATTACTATATCGTCATCTCTGTTCAAACCCACTATTCCAGTTCTCGGCACATTATCAATGCGGACTTCTCCTATATCTCTTATGAGAACAGGAGTTCCGTTCTTATAAGCTACAACAACGTTTTCTATATCTTTGAGATTTCTTATAAGCCCGAGCCCTCTTATGAGGAAGTATTGAGAACCGAAATCTATGGCTCTTCCTCCGGCATTCACATTAGAGTTTGAAAGCGCATCTATTATGTTTGAAAGAGATATCCTGTACTTTATGAGATTTTCCGGCTTCACCTCAACCACGTATGCCTTTATAAATCCTCCGTAGCTTGGGACATCCTCAACACCTTCGGCAGTCCTGAGGTACCTTGCAATCACCCAATCCTGAATTGTTCTGAGTTCCATAAGGTCTCTGTTACCCACCACGGCATACCGCATCACCTCTCCAATAGGATTAGGTATTATTCTGGGGGACGCGTTATCTGGCAAGCTCACAATAGATATCCTGTTTATCACCTCCTGTCTTGCTTGCATGTAAGAGACATCATAAGAGAAAGTGCATTTTATGTCAGAAAGTCCGTAGAGCGATATAGAGTTTATTCTGCGGAGACCTCTCATACCTGCAAGTGCTATCTCCAACGGAATTGTTATCTGCCTTTCCACCTCTTCTGCTGACCTACCGGGATATAAAGTCACTATCTCTATCACCGGGGGTGAAGGGTCCGGAAAAGCTTCAACATTTAGATTTCTTAAAAAAAGTGCACAGGAGACAGAAAAAGCTATACCGAAAATCAAAAATAACAAAGCATTATCAGATACAAAAATAACCCACCTTTTCATGGTGATACCTCCAGAATAGGATTGGAAATCACCTTTTGTCCTTCCTGAATACCAAGGAGAGCAACTCTTCCATCTTCTAACTCTTTTACGAAATTCACCTCCTTCTTTTCAACTTTACCATCTTCAAGAAGGAAAACATAGAACTTACCATTTTGATAAAGCAAAGCTCTCCTTGGAATTACCGCATAACGTTCCTCACCCACAAGTATATTCACATTGAAAAACATGTTTATTTTGAATGGCTCTTTCTCCGAAGGTTCTATATAAACCTTTGCTCTATGGGTTTCAGGATCCAGAACATCACTCACGTACTTGACTTTTCCCTCAAACTTTCTCTGCGGATATGTGCTCACAAAAAAATCTACCTTGTCTCCTACCTTTATCTTTGGCAGGTCTCTATCAGCAATAAGAGCGGTAATGACAATTTTCAGTGGATTCACTATGCTTAAAATTTCAGTCGCCTGATCTACCGGGTCACCTACATGAGCGAGTATCTGATAGACAACTCCATCTATTGGTGATATAATATTGCTTATGCCCATACCACCGCCAAGTATTTTGAGTCTCTCCTCAACACCTCTTAGCTGAGCTTTTATGACCTCGTAGCTGGTTTCTGCCTCAATAAGCTCACTCTTTGGTATAGCTCCCACCTCATAAAGTTCTCTTTTGATTTTGAGAAGCTTTTCTGCTTGGGATAGTTGTGCTGAGAGAGAGAGTTTTTGAGCGTATAAATCAGTAGTATCTGGTGCCTTTACCACAGCAAGAATCTGTCCTGCTCTTACACGTTCTCCCACACGAACCTTTATACTTTGAAGAGTTCCTGGAGTGCGTGAAGTCACCTTAACTATGCCCTCTTTATCTGGCTGGACAAATCCCGTTGCTTCTACGAAATCTGGTATATCTTCAAATACCACTTTTTCTACCTGAATTTCCTGAGGTTTTTCTTTTTTGCTTACTTTCTCTCCACCCCCAGTAGAGCATGAGAAGATGATAAAAGAAAAGAACAAAATCATTATGAGTTTAGTTTTCATAATCATCCTCCCCCGCGAGAATTTTCAATCTATAATAATTTTGGATATATTGATAGCGAGCTTGCAAAAAAGCGTTCATAAAACTTCTGTGAGTACGCAAAGTATCAAGAAAATCAAGTGTTGAAATGCCACCCAAAAGATAAGCTTTTTTTGTCCTTTCCAGAAGATCGTCCATAACACTTTTTCTTTCAAGGTAAGATTGAAAAATCTGCTTGCTCGCTTCGTAATCTTCAAAAGCCACAGAAATTTCTTTCCTTATACTTGCTTCCTCTCTTTTCAGAGATATAAGGAGTTGTTCTTTCGTAGCAAGAGCTGTTATAAGGTCACCCTGTCTCGCATTAAAAACGGGAAGCAAAAGAGAAAGTCCAAAACCTATACCCGGCTTATACTCAACACCGAAGGAGTCATACTCTAATCCCACGGAAATATCTGGAATTCTGTAAGCTCTTATAAGTTTGACCTGATAATCCAACGATTTGATCTGCTCCTGAATAGCTTTAACGCTTTCACGTCTTTGCATAGATTTCTCTATAAGTTCCTCAAGTTTCACTTCTCGTGGAACCTCCTCAACATCTGCTGGATGATATTCACCTCCACCTAAGTAAAAGTTAAACTCTTCAAGATCTCTTTTATAGGTAGCAGAAGCTTGGGTAAGAACCTTTTTAAGTTCAAGTTCGTAAAGCTGTAGCTTCAAAAAATCTATAAGGCTGATAAGTCCAGATTTCTGCTTCTGCTCTTGTATTGCTAATATTTTCCCAAAGTCCTCAAGGTCTTTTCGTATGTAGTCAAGATAAGCCCTATCGGCAAGGGCTTGAAAATAAGCATAAATAAGTCCCAAACTCAAAAATCTTATAAAGCTCCCTTTCAGATACTCCGTGGTTCTCAATTGATACAACGCAGATAATTTTCTTATCCTCCTTTTATTTCCAAGCTCTATGGGTTGGTCCATTCTCACCGAAAACAGTGTATTAGAATGGTCATAAATTATGTGTTTCCCCCCGAAAGTAAGCCCCGTATAATTTACAGAAATAATAGGATTTTGGAAAAGTCCGGACTGAATATATTCTCCCTCACTCTTTTTTACCTCATACTCAAACATTTTTGCATCATAGTTTTTTTCTTTAAGGAGTTTCAGAGCGTCTTTCAATCCTATCTCTTTACCCAAAGGCAAAACGACGATAATAGGGATTAAAAAAAAATCCATATACTATCTCTTTTAATTTACCAAAATGAAACAGGATATTTTTCAAAATCTTTTCGGAAAACTTGAAAAAAGAAAAAAATCGGTCCAAAAAATAATTGAAAAATAAAAATTTCAGAAGGGAATAAACCCGAAATTATCAAAAAGAGAGATTATCAAAAAATCAAAAAAATAAACTAAAAAGTAAAGCAAAAGCATAAACTCTTAACTTTATGATAAACCTGCTCTCAACTTTCCTAATTTTGATGAAAAGCTTTGCGCTTGACTTTGAATCAGAAAAAGTCCTGACAACAAGAGTAAAAGACATAAAAATATATTACGAAGAAGCGCTCTCACCAGTTATACCTTATATTTACGAAAATCTAAAATCTGCGATTGAATCCGCAGAAGAAAAGTTCGGGAAAGAGAGAATAAATTTCAAACTTGTTATATCGTTCAAAGAAGATGAGTTCTCAGCAGAAAGGTTCTTCACACCTTCGCCCATAATATACATAAACTATGGCGGAACAAGAATTGATAAAGACCCCTTTTCAATCTCGCTCGCTTCAAAAATAAAAAAATCTGTTTTTATGTCCGCAGTAGGAGATATACCACATTCCCTTCCAAAATACCTAAGAGTTATTCAGGGGGACTTTTTTCTCTCACCTGAAATCGTCTCTGCATTCGGAGAATACGGAATTATTGACCAGAACTTTTACCAATACCCTTTTTTCGGCTCAAAATTAGCTCAAACCATAAAATTTATTGAGCTAAAATACGGACAAAAAGAAGTAAACGACATATTTTTAGAAGGCAAAATTTTTCCTAACTCGATGAAAAATTATGAAAAAGAGTTCAGAGAATGGAAGAGGAAGAGAATTGAAGAGATAAGGAAAGCAAAGTCCGCATTCGGAATCAAAATAGCAAATCCCGAAAATGTGTTTGATTTCCCTTCAATAGGAGTAGTTCTCTTCCCACCTGATGAGATTATAACAACAAAAATGAACGGTGAGATATTCTCTTCAAAAAAAGGTGTTATATTCAAAAGGAACGGAGGATACATTCTCAACGGGAGAAAAAACATCATAGTTTTTGATTCAAAAGATAAAGACGGATTTTTCAAAACGTTCATCATAGACGAAAAAGGAAAGATTCACAAATTAGAAGAAAAAAGAGCGTGGTATCCAGATATATATCTTTCAGAAGATGGCAAAAACGGAAAAATCTTCTTCGTGAAGAAAAATTTAACTTATGATGAGTTATGCTTTGTAGAGTTTCAAAGAAAAGAAGACGATTTCTCTTTTGGAGAGAAAATATGCCCCTTGAAATCAGAAGCGGCAGAGGAGTTTTTAACACCATCTGTATCAGAAGATGGAAGGTTTGTTGCTTTTTCTGTCATAAGAAGAAACGGTTTCTGCGATATAGTAGTTCTTGACACTTTCTCAAATTCTGTAAGCGGTATAACACAAGATGAGGAACCAGACCTCTTCCCTTCGTGGTATGAAGGAAAACTGATATTTTCATCGTTCAGAGAAGGAAAATTCAGCATATACTCGTTTGACGGTAAAGAATTTTCAAAAATACTCGAAGGAGAAGAAAACATACTTCTTGGAAAAATCAAAGATAACGAAATTTATTCTGTATTTCAGGAAGATGGAGAGTTTTTCATCTCAAAAAACAAGATTGAAACAAACGAAAAAGCAGACATCAAAAGAAGGTCGCTTGTTTTATTTTCACCATCTTCACCCGACTCAGAAAAAGAAGGTATAAAATTTGAAAGGTTCGGAATACATCAGCCGAAAATCTTTTTTTCAAGCACAGGGTTTCTTCTGGGAAGTTTCAATTTGTTTTTATCTGACTCAATCTTTACAAACCCTCTTTATCTTCAAATAAATATAAGGACAAATATTTTCAGGTCGCCAGATTCTATACCTTTTGGTTCAGAACCCCCAAATATTTACTTTCAAGACAGAGGCAACTTTTTCGGGCTTTCTCTCTACACCTTTATAAGAAAATTTCAACCAAATTTATTTTTCAGGGTATCTTACAACCCATCTGGTATATTCATACGGAGGGTCTCTGAAAACTCAAATAACGAATACGAGTTCGTTCCCGAAAATATTTTTTCATCTCAACTTATTTTCTTCTATAAAATCGGCAAGGCGGTTTTGCTTTTTGGAGGAGAAGGAGGTGATATAAGCGGGAAAATTCCTGAAATAAAATCAGCTTTTTGGGATTCTGTAAGAGATGAGTACAGGAAGTTCGGTTCGGGGAGCTTTTTTAATCTTGAAGCCGGAGGAGTTGTGAGAACCGCAAGAAGAACCTTTGCACTTGAAGATGGAGCAGACCTGAAAATATTTTTCGGATTATCTAAATTCTTCAACACCCCATCAATATCTCCTTTTTCTGAGTTTTCTTTTTCTCTTTTTTCTCCGAGGTTCAGGTTTTTCGTTCTTTCCACAAACATAAACGGGTTTTTCGGACCAAATCTCAAAACACGAGCTATGGAAACACTAGGCTCAAAAGATATACCTTACTACTTTGACCCCCCTTATAATCTCAGCCCGCTTTTGAAGTTCGGACTCTACCAGTTCCTACCGGAAGACCTCAAATACGATATAGGAGTAATAAGAGGAGTAAGGGTAAGGAAAGGACAATTTTTTACTGTATTAAACCTTTACCCTGTGATAAACATTCTTTACAAAGAAGCTGTGAATTCGGTTATATCTATAAACTCTCTAAATGTTATACCATTTTCATCTTTTGGGATTTTAAAAGATATACTTGGAAAGTACGGAAGCTTCATAAGTTTCGGCTCTGAAATTGAGATAAACTCTGTCTTATTCTTCTCTATTCCGACCACATTCAAATTTGGATTTGCAAATGGAGAAGTTAAAGAGTTTTACTTTCTTATCTTCATCACTCCGGGAACTACAAGATAGGAGCCCAAATCCAAGATAAGTAAAAAGTAAAAAGTGATACAAAAATTACGAAAAAATGCTTTTAATGACTAAATTATTTTAATACTGCTACAAAGAACGGGGATTATGAAACGGGGTGAAAACATCGCAAGAGAAAAAATCGCAAGAGAGAAAGAGAAAACAAAAAACTCCGAAATATCTAAATCAGAAAAAACAGAACCAAATGGAAAAGCTACAAAAGAAGAGAACTTAAACTGGGAAAACAGCAGAGAATTGAAAATTTTCATTTCAGAAAAAATTTCAAAAAAAAACAGAGAAAAAATTTTGAACGAGCTTTCAAATTCTTTCTCAATACACGAAACAAAAACAATAGACGGTTCAGATATAGCCATACTATCTGAAAAAGAAATTGACAGAGCAAAAGAGAACATATTATCAATCCTCTTTGTCAGCAGAAAAACCGGAAAAATTAATCCAGAACTGACAGAAAAAGGTATATCAGATGTTATTACTTCAAGAGATATTCAGAAGAAATTATCGTTTTCTATAAAATCTCTATTAAAATTTTTGAAAAAACAAAATTCAATATCAGAAGGTAGAATAGATACTTTACTCAAAGTAGAAGAAGAGATTGAAAAAAATAGAAACTCAACATATATACTTCTTGCAATACAAATCTGCAATTTTGATTCAATAGTGATTCTCTTTGGAGAGATGATATCTCAAAAGCTTTCAAACTATATAGAAAAAATACTGAAAGAGATTGAAGGAGAAAAACTAATAGGAAAAATCTCTGAAAGAAAATTTATATTACTCAAAAAAACAGAAAAGCAAGATTATGAGTCAGCTTTGAAGGAAGCCGAATCACTGGCAAAAAGAATAATAAAAAGTTTTGAAAACATTCAGAAAGTTTATGAAAAGGAAACCAATATCCCCTTAAACATAGGAGTAGCAATATACCCTTACGATAATGATAAGACGGAAGAACTCGTTCATCTTGCAGAAGAACTGATAATGAAAGATACGAGCGAGTCAAAGATAAGCTTTGTATCAGATGAGATGAAAAACAGAAAATATATAAAGGTTAAGATTTTGAATCAGCTATTGCGTGCCATAGAAGAAAAAAGATTACTTTTTGCATTCCAGCCAGTTTACGAAGCAAAAACGATGAAGCTAAAAATGATTGAAGTCCTCCTCAGATGGAAAGGAGAAGAAATAAACCCAGAAGATATTCTTGAAGCAACATATATATCTGGACTTGAGAAAAAATTAATAGAATACATGTTCGTAAACTTATGCGAGATCTTACAGAAGATAAAAAAAAGATATGATTTTTCAGTAAATCTTCACATGAGAAACCTCACAAAAGGGGTGGTATACAAAATTATGAACATAATTTCATACTACGGAGTTCCACCTACGAATATATGTATTGAGATAAGTGAAAAGAGCAAGCCAGATGAAATAATTGAAAACAAGCAAAATCTCCTTATGCTCAAAAACACTGGAATGAAAATAGCTATTGATGACTTTGGTTCAAAAGAAAGCTCTATATTCCAAATACGAGAAATACCAGCAGATATAGTGAAGGTAGATAGAGAAATCGTAAAACTTCTAACATCTGATGAAGAGGAAAAAAGAAAATTTGCTGAATGTATATTTCTTATGCTGAAAGGTACAGGGAAAAAAATAGTGGTAGAAGGTATTGAGACAGAAGAAGAGCTTAAAGAATCAATAAGGTTAGGAGCAGATTTCGTTCAGGGGTTTTTACTTTCTCACCCTATCGGAGAGGAAGAGCTACTTTCTATGATATAAGTTTTATTATATATTTGAGAGTTGATTCATTTTTATGGAGAAAGTATATCTCCGATTCTCATTCGCAGACCGTTTATGAAATCTCTGCCAGAAACTATGGAACGACCGGGTCTTTGAACTTTGCTGAGTCCGATCTGCCCTCCATCACCGCAGAGAACCCAAACTATATCTCCTTCGATATCAATAATTTTTCCCGGTTCTCCCTCTGGAACCTTTTTGTTCTTGAAAAAAATCTCGTGAACTTTAATGGTCTCGCCTTTTATTTTTGTATATATTTTCGGCCAACGACAGAAAGCTCTCATCTTACGCCATATATCCTGAGCGCTATCTTTGAAAGAAAAAAAACCATCTTCTTTTTTTATAGCTCTCGCCCAGCTTGCCCTTGATTCATCTTGCACTGTCAAAGTAAAACTTCTATCTTCTACCATTTCTATCGCTCTACATACAAGTTCAGCCCCTAAACTAAAAAGCTTCTCTGAAAGATAACAGAAATCCTCATCTCCCGAAAGCTTTATTTTCTCCTGAACCAGTATGTATCCTGAATCAACTTTTTTTTCAAGAGTGCATATTGTGCAACCTGCATATTCATCACCGCTGAGTATAGTCCAATGCAAAGGGGCTGGACCCCTCCACCTTGGCAAAAGTGAAGGATGAACATTCAACCTCCTTTCAGAAGGTAAAAGAGAAAGAATGCTCTCCGGAATTATCTTGCCATAAGAAGCTACAATTAAAAAATCGGGAGAAAAACTCTCAATTTTAGTTTTCACAATGTCCCAATTTCCATCTTCAAAAAAAGGGAGTTTGTTCTCAACACAGAACTTTTTTACCTCATTCGGCAAAAGTTGAAGTCCTCTACCCTTAGGTTTATCAGGAGAAGTTATAACGAGAACAGAAAATCCTTCATATATGAGCTTTTTCAGAACAATCAAAGATAAATCTGAATTTCCAAAAAAAACCACTCTTTTTTTTCTTTCAGAACTCATAAACGAAAGTAAAAATCAAAGCATATATTAACTGCGAATACTTTTGTAAGATGGGACTCCCCCGAGTGATTCAGCGTATTTTACAGCGTTCAAAATTGCTTTTTTTGCTAACCTGTAGAACTCACCGAAGACATCAAATAAACTCACTCCTGTTTTCACTCCACAGGATACCGCAAAAGATATATCTCCGTCAAAAGGAGTGTGAGCTGGCTTTACGGTATGTGAAACAGCAGAATTCAGAGCTTGGGCGAGAATCCAGAGCTCAGGAGCAGAAAAAACGACTTCTGTAAAACCCACAACAATAACAGTAGATGAAGAAAAATACTCTTCTGGGTACTTCGGGGGATGGAAAAATCCTTCTTCAACAAAGTCAAAGAATCTTCCATCTTTTCTCACTCCTGCGATTATCTTTCCATTTTCAATTATGTTTCCGAAGGCATTTACGACTGCGAAAACGGCGTTTTTTACATCAATCCCGCCGAAATTTCTTTCAGACCAGGCTATGCCCAAACCTCCTTTTGTTGAGTTTGGGACACCAAAAAGTTTTCCGACCGTTGCTCCCGTTCCAGCTCCAACACTTCCCTGCTCGGTTTCATCTATTGTGTATGAGAGAGAAAAACAAGCTTTATAAATCTGTTCGGGGGAAGGGGGGACTGGATTTCCTATCGTCAGGTCAAATATACATGCAGATGGGACTCGTGGGACTTTGAATTTTCCGAAGCCAAAACCGACACCTTTTTCTTTCAGGAACTCAACAACCCCGCTCGCTGAGTTCAACCCAAAAGCACTCCCCCCACTTAAAAACAGAGCATCTACTCCAAAAGATATATGAGGATGAAGAAGGGAATCTATTTGTCGTGTTGTTTGCGCTCCTCCTCTTTTATCTGCTGAACACAAAAGTGGCTCATCAAAAACAAAAATCGTTGCACCTGTTATATTCTCCTTATCTGTAAAGTTAACAAACCTCACCTTTGGTATTGAAAGCATAAGTTAATCTGAAGCAAAAAATATATCCACAACTCAAATCATTAAAAGATTATAAAAATAAAAAATTTTTACTTAATTTGACAAACTTTTTTAAAGGTTTTGCTTGCAGAAAAAAATGACACCAACTCAAAAAAGTTTGATTTACATAGCTATATCTCTCGTATCTTTTCAGGTTTCAAGATTAATCCTCTTTATTCTTTACTTCAAAGACAAAAATGTAAGCTTTCTCGTATTTTTTGATGGAATAAGGTTTGACTTTTTCGTCATCTCAACCTTTTGGTCGGTTCCCCTTGCTATCATAAACTTTCCTGTCTGGAAATCAGAAAGAGCGAATTTATATAAATCGGTATTTTTGATATGCTCTGCTTTCATGTATGTATCACTTATTATAATGCTTGCACTGAACTCATCTGACATAGTATATTTCGGATACTCTGGAAAACACATCTCAACAGAAATACTTTCTATATCAGAAGATTTCGGATTTATCACTCACCTTATAATAAAACAATATCTCATACACTTCGCTTTATTTCTGGCTTTCTCGCTTATTCTACTTTCTTTATGGATAAAAATCGCAAGAACTGATGTAAAATTTCCAGAAATTCACAAACAGCTCATAAACTTCATTTTACTTTCAGGAGCCATCTTAATAGGAATGAGAGGAACTCTATCAAGAAAACCAATCCATATTGTTGATGCATTCACAAAAGGAAGAGATTATGGGAATTTATCTTTAAACGGAGCATTCACGATTTACAGAACTCTTTACTCAAACCTGAAAAATTTGAAAAAAATCAGGACTTTAAATCTCATGCCAGAGAAAGAAGCCGTTGAAATTCTGGGATTAAAAGATAAAAATTATCCGTTCAAGAAAACTAATATCTGCAAAGATAAAAAAAGAGAAAATCTGAACATCGTTGTTTTCATACTTGAAAGCTGGAACCCGGAGTTCATAGATAGTTTATCAGAAGAAAAGAGAAAATTGGGATTGACCCCAAACTTTGATAGAATAGCAGATCAGGGAATAGTATTTGAAAAAGCTTATTCAGCAGGCACAAGAAGTATATTCGGGATCCAAGCTATACTGACGGGAGTTCCAGTACTACCTCTACTTCCACCGATGGGATTTGGACTTGACAACATAAAATTTTCAGGTATAGGAGAAATTTTAAGAAGGAATGGGTATAAGACCATATTTGTTCAGAGTTCGCACAGACGCTCTTACAGATTGGACTCAATCGCAAAATCAAGCGGATTTGAATATGTTTTTGGAATGGAAGATGTTCAAGAAAAAATCGGAGTGTTTCTTGATTATCCTGATCCAAAAGCTCCTCCCTTCGGCTGGGACTACGAAACCCTTATGTTCTTGAAAAAAGAAATAGATAGAGTTGGGGAGCCGTTTTCAGCGTTCGTTTTCACAGGAACAACACACCCGGATTTTCCTCCTCTTCCGGAAAGGTTTTTAAAATACCCACATTCTCCCAAGGAATTAGGAGGATACCTCAACACACTTTTTTATTCTGATTGGAGCATAGGAGAATTTATGAGGTCCGCGGAAAATTCAATCTGGTTCCCAAGAACGATTTTCATATTCACAGCAGACCACCCTGCTTATGTGAGAGAAAACAGGTTTGATAAAATGTTTCATATTCCTTTTGTCATCTTCGCTCCGAAAATCTTCCCCCCAAAAAGAATAAAAAACATAGTCGTCTCACACTATGATATTATCCCAACAATATTAGATGTTCTCTGTGTTGAATCAGAATATTCATCAATAGGGGAATCAGTTTTTTCAAAATCTGCTGATGACTTCGCGTTCGTGAGCAATGGAGAAATCATAGGAATAATATCTCCGGCAGGATATGTTGTTCATAACACAAAGCAAAGAATATCGGCTGAAAGATTTGAAGATTTGGAACCTGCTATGGCAGATAACTCATTTTTTGATACTCTTGAGAAAAAACTTTTAGCATTAACGCAACTTGAATTTACAGCTATACAGAAAAACAGATGGGCAGAATGAAAAACTTGAATTTTTTATTATTGTATATAAAGATGATTGGGAAAAGAAGCGGATTTGCCATCTTGTTTTTTGTGGTTTTCGCCAGAGTTGCAGGAGCGCAAACTGGAACCACTTTGAAATTCGGAACATTAGCCCCATCAGGATCAGCATGGGTTGATGCCATGATGAAATTCAAACAATCTGTCGAATCTCAAACAAAAGTAAAAGTAGTCATATACTCCGGAGGAGTTCTCGGAGATGAAAGTGAAATGGTCAGAAAACTCAAAGAAGGAAAAATTCAAGGTGGAGCATTCATAGTAAAAGCAATGAAAGAAATCGCCCCCGAGCTTGATTTCCTTGATGTCCCCTTCCTCTTTGAAAGCTATGATGAGGTGAGATATATATACGAAAATATGAGAAGTGATTTTGAGCAACTAATAGATAGAAACGGCTTTGTTCTTGCTGAAATGAGCCATCACGGATTTGTGAAATTTTTCTCGGTAAAACCAATCAGATCTTTCTATGAACTAAAAAATATGAGAACATGGGCATGGCATGGAGAGCCAATGATAGCAAATTTCCTCAACTTACTTGAAGTAAAACCCATATTTGTAGAAGTTACAGAGCTTCTGAACGCGTTATCTAACGGATTAGTTGAAACTTTTCAAACAACTCCGCTCGGTTGTCTCTCTATGCAGTGGTGCAAAATAGCAAAATATGTTCTGGACTACAATTACAGATACGAACCGGGAATAGTTGTTATATCGAAGGGTTTCTTCAACTCACTGAGCAAAAATGAAAGAGATATAATTATTTCGGAGGTGAGAAAAACCGCAAAAGAAATAAACACACAAATAGAAAGAATTCAAAAAGAAGCCGAATCGAAGCTCGTCCAAATGGGATTTACATTCTCAAAACCATCTCCATCTGAAATATCAGAACTAAAAGATAAGGTTCAACAAATGATAAAAAATAAAATAAAAGGATATGAATACTACTCAAAAGTCATAAGATTACTTGAAGCATACAGAAAAAAGAAAAATTGACACCAATCAGAAAACAAAATTAATTTTTCCATTATGTTCCCAACAAGAAGAATGAGGAGATACAGAAAAAGCGAAGGAATTCGCAAAATCTTTGAGGAAACGAAACTAAATCCCTCTGACCTTATGTATCCCATATTTGTATGGAGCGGCAGAACAGAAGAAATAAAAGGTTTTCCCGATCAGAAAAGGTGGAACATAGATGACCCGAAACTTTTTAGATTTCTTGAAGAGCTCTTTGAAAAAGGGCTTTTGAGTATTTTGGTTTTTGGAGTCGCAACAGAAAAAGATGAGATTGGCTCCGAAGGATGGAAAGAAGATGGAACGGTTCAAAAATTCGTAAGAAAATTGAAAAAGAACTTTCCTGAAATCGTCGTCGCAACCGATGTTTGTCTCTGCACATGGAGGAAAGATGGACACTGCGGAGTTGTGGAAAACGGCGAAATCATAAACGACAAAACCCTTGAATACCTCGCAAAAATAGCTCTGTCTCACGCATCAGCGGGAGCTGATATAGTCGCCCCATCTGATATGATGGACGGCAGAGTAAAATACATAAGAGAAAAACTTGATGAAAATAAATTCTTCAATACACTCATTATGTCATACTCCGCAAAATATTCTTCTTCTTTGTACGGACCTTTCAGGTCTGCTGCTGAATCCGCTCCCGCTTTCGGAGATAGAAGCACCTACCAGATGAGAATCACTCAATCAAAAGAGGCAATACTTGAAGCATATCTTGACTACGAAGAAGGAGCAGACATAATAATGGTAAAACCCGCTCTCTTTTACCTTGATATAATAAAAACGCTTAAAGAAAAATTTTTGATCCCCGTTTCGGCTTTCAATGTTTCAGGAGAATACACAATGATAAAGCTCGGAATAAAAAGCGAAATATTTGATGAGAAAAAAATCATAGAAGAGTGCCTTACATCTATAAAAAGAGCAGGAGCAGATATAATAATAACATACTTTGTTCCGGAGTTTTTGGGAGTGAAAATTCCCTCATGATTTACTTGTTTTTGGTCTGAGGAGAGCAACAGAGATAGCAGATATACCTTTTCCTTTTCCTATGTCTCCGAGATGCTCAGGGCTTTTGACTCTCACATTCACATCACAAGAAAAAAGCTCCGATAGTTTTTTTTTCATCTCTGGAATAAAAATGCCGAGCTTTGGTTTCTGTGCAATAATAACGCAATCTATATTCACTATCTTGTATCTTCCGCTCACAACTTCTATAACTTTTTCTGCTATTTTTCTTGATGTTATGCCTTTTGAAGTTTCAGGTGGAAAGAGAGTTCCTATGTCATCTTTTCCAGCAGCACCCAAAATGGCATCGCATATTGAATGTAAGACAACATCAGTATCAGAAGCTCCTTCAAGCCCATTATAATCTATCTCAACCTGTCCCAGTATAAGTTTTCTTTTACGCTTGCTCACCCTTGAAAACCTGTGGATATCAAATCCAATTCCGACTCTGAAATCAAAAAATTCTCTCTTCACTCTTTTTTCACGCTTCGCCATCTTACTTTAAAAATCAATCTATCTTTACTCCTCTTTTCAAGTATATCTCTTTTTTAATCTTTTCTCCTATATTTTCTTCGTAAATCTGAGGAAAATCTTCTTTCAGGATTTTTTCTGTTTTGTTTATGATGGTTTTGTAGAAGTTCTCGTCAAACTTCAAAAAGATTTTGCAGTATAAGACCTGATTGTCTTCATCTGCGTATGATTCAACCATTTCTGCTTTGAAAGAAAAATCCTTCGCCATATTCTCCGAAAGTTTCCTGAAAAAATCTTTTCTCACTCTCTCATCTCCAAAGGTTATATCTTTGAAAATATCTTCTATCTCTGCTTGGATTACATTCTTCAATTTTAATCTTCCCTGAGTTTCGCATTTGAGCTGAGCGAGTGTCTTTGATGGATAAAGACCTACAACTTCAACAATAAATCCACCCCGTTGAGCGGTATCTATAAACTGCTCAGAATTTATCCATAGCGGAGCAGATTTTCCACAAGACAAAAATAGCACAACTAAAAGAATGAAAAAATTCTTCTTTGTAATGTCCAGAAAATACACACACAATATAATTTACTACTTCGGAAGGGAAACCGCTTTTTTCCACTGCCACAAAGAAAATAGGAAATAATAGAAGAAATTTCCTTATTTTAAAGCATTATTAGCTGAAATAGCAAAAAGCCCTATTCCAATAAGGTCGTTTATAATCTGATTTGTAGCGGTTCTGAACTTGAAGTTCCCCGCAGGTTGTCCAATACCTATCGTAGCTCCTCCCTCCCCAACATAAATTCCACATTTATCTGTTTGAGAATCAGAAAGATACTTGACCTGCTGAATAATATTGGGTGGTAATTGTTCATTTATCTGCCGGAATGCCTTCAATGCATCTAATCCTGCTACTCTTTCCACAAGGAAAGGATTGATTATTATTCCTCTCAAAAAGTTATAATTATCTGCACTTATTTTATTTGTTACAAATAAATCAGAAACAGCATTTGCAAATTCCCATATCACGATACAGTTATCTATTTCAACTGCACCGTTGAGAACTTTTCCATCTTTTTCTTTGAAAAGAACATAAGGAATGAATTTAAGTCCGGCTTCGCTCAAAATAGCAGACAATGAGCTTACAACATCTTTTGGATAATTTGAAAACCATGTCACAGAAGTAAGATATGTTGTAAGAGGTTCAAAATAATCTCTTCTTATGGTTATACCTTCAAGATATGTAAATCTATCCCAATCTCCTCTTGCTACATAGGGTTTTTTCACATACCTTTCTGGAACCATGAGAGCAATAGCATTTGACGGCACACCTGTATTAAAAGTATCAGAAGAACGCATAAACGGGAACAAACTATAAAAGAAGTAAGAAGGAGAAGTGAAAAACAGAGCACTTTCCTCATCAGAAGTAGGAGCTTTCACATAAGTCAAGTTAGAACTACTTGGAATGTATAATAAACTAACCCCATCAAAGTAAAACTTTGTTGTGTTATCTGAATACCCACCTGAAAGCACGAGAGAAAACACTATGTATTGACTTTGAGTTAAATTAGTAAAGTAAAACGGATTTTGCGAAGTATTAAAATTAGTTATAGCTTTTTCGTAGAATTTACGACTTGCTTCCACTTCAAAAGCGAAATACTTTCCTGCCTCAACTAATTTATTATCATCTCCATATTCAGCAGGAAGGATAAGGTCTCGTATGGGAAGAGGGGTAGAACCCTCTTTTGCTCCGAAGAGTTTGCAGACATCTATACGAGCGAAGTTAGGAAGTGTGATTGAGATAGAAAAACCTTCAATCAAACTCCCTACCGCACTTACAACTTTTTGTATATCAAATTCATTTTCTTGTCCTGCGACATTTATCAAGTTATCTTGGTTTGAGCAGTTAAATTTCCCCCCTCCGTTTTTGAGAACAGCAACAACAGTATTTGTCATTTTGTCGGAAAATCCACCTTTAAGAAGTGTAAGAACTCCTGTTGCTTTTCCTCCCATAAAAACATTTTCCTTCTGCGGGTCAAGGTTAAACCTTATCGCAAGAGATGTTGCTCCTTTCTGCCAGCAAGCTAAAGCCGGGTCGTTATCTTTACACGGGTTGTCAAAGAAGTACTTTGCTCCATTCCCCGCCCATGTGAGCGCCTTTGATATATTTGTAGGTATCTGCTTCCATGTATCTTCCCCACCACTCTTGAACCTGAGGAAATTTGGAGCTTTATCAATCCCTAAAGTTCCAGGAATATTCCTTATAAATCCGGCAGGGTCATTGCTTAAATCCCCCAAAAGCTTTGATGCATTAGATATTATTTGATTTATATCAAGGTTCCAGTCGTGAGAGTTTATGACGTTGAAAAGCGCAAGAACAAGCTGGGCAACTGAACCTAATATGTTCATATGATCCCACCTTATCTCAGTTCCCGCTTTAAACCATACATTCACAAGGTTCCCAACCTTAACATTGAAAGGAACAGTAATGGCAAAAACAAAATTTTTGTCTCCTTTTTTGATGTAGTTTTCAGTAGCAATTGCAACCTCGGTCATAAGCTGAGTTATCTCATCTCTTTTCAGACCAACGATGTTAAGAAGAGTATCAATCACATCTGTTTGTTTTGGAGTTATGCTTATTTTCTCGTATGGAGCAGAAGAGGTTGCGCAGATTGAACCAAGAGAACCTCCTGCAACTCCACAAAGGGTTGAAAGAGCAGAATCTAATCTTTTGAAAAGTATCATCATATTTATTACCGTGACATAAGCATTCACAGTTGGTTCGTTTGCATAAGTTTGGAGTTCATCTGAGCAACCATTTGTTCCGCAGACATTTTTTCTCAGGTCTTCAAATTTTCCTTGCTGAAAAAGAGAAGAAGCATTGTCAGATGGTTGAGCTATTGTTTTTCCATCTTGCTGAATCACTTTAGGTCCGTAGTCGGGCATATGCACATGTTCTTCTTTTTTTGCGCAAGAGAAAACAAACCCGAGAACCAAAGAGAGAGCCAAAACCCCTATTTTTAAGCTTCCAACTCTTACTATATCTTTTCTCATCATTTTTATCTCCTCCTTCTGTTTTTTTATTTTAATATTTTCATTTTTATTTTTGTTTTATTTTAGCGATTTTTCAATTTTTTGTTCTATTTTGTGTTTTTACAATTTCAGTCATTTTTCAAATTTACAGAAACTTTTTTTCAAGATTCTATGAATTTGACTTTTTAAGTTTATACACTTTTGAACTCGGGGATATTTTTTTGATAAGTGCTTTTATTATCATTTTCATAGCAAGCTCTCTTGCGTAAGGGATTTTTTCAATTTGACCTGCTATCTTTATCGTTTCATCTTCATCGTATCCGATTATGTGAAGTGCCTCGTGCCAGAATGTGTTCAGAAGCTCATTTATATCTCCCTTATGCCTTTTGAGATTCAGTATTATCTCTTTTTCTTCCGGGTCAGAAAACCCGTATCCTTTTATTCTGTTGTCAAATTTCAGGTTTATTCTCTCAAGCTTACGAACAATTTCGTTTATTTTCTGCTCGTCTATTTCCTGGTCAGAAGATAAATTTTCTTTGGTTTTGAGTTCATTCACAAATTAAATTTTACGAAAAATCCGGGAATTTTGTAAAAATCAAACTCACTCTTTGAAAAGTTCTGATTGCTTTCTTTCCCTGAGATAATATAGTTTTGCTCTTCTTACGGGTATTTTTCTTATTATTTCTATTTTTTCTATGTATGGCGAATGGTATGGGAAAATTCTTTCAACGCCGACTCCACTTATAACATTTCTCACTGTGAATGTTTTCCCTATCCCACTTCCTCTAACAGAGATGACAATTCCCTCAAATGCGCTGAGTCGCTCTTTATCTTTTTCTTTAACTTTTGTCCAGACCTTCACAACATATCCTGGTCTGATTTCCGGAAGGTCGTTTCTCAAAAAATTCTTTTCTATATTGATGATGTATTTTTTGTCTTTGAGAGAAGGCATAGTTTTGAAATATACTTGAAAAATTTTTCTATTTTTGATTTTTCAAAAATTTTCAAGCGCTCACAAAACATAAAGGAACGGACTAAATTATCTGAAAGAATGTTCGGGAAAGCTCCTTCGCTATGGTATAAGCCAAAATACAGCTTTCCGAACCCGCTTTTTATACCCATTTCTGAAATCCTTGGATTAATCGTTTTTATAAGGAAAGCGATAAAAAGAAAGGTGTTCATTGATCTTCCATCGGTAGGAGTAGGAAGTTTAGCATTAGGTGGAGCACACAAAACAACATTATCTCTCACAATAGCAGAAAAAATAAGAGAGAACAAAAAAAGAGTCGGAGTGGTCATATCTGGATACGGCGGAAAATTCCAAGGAACACTTATACCACAGCAAAAAAACACAGAGCAAAATCTGAAAGATATTTCAGACGAAGCCCTGCTATATCTCAAAAATAACTTCCCGGTATCAACAAACAAAAACAGAAAAAAAGGAGCGGATGAATTAAAAAGTATGGCAGACCTTGTAATACTTGATGACTTCTTCTCATCTTTATATGAGCCGTGGATAAAAATCATCAGCATAACAAAAGATAGCATGGGAAACGGATTAATTCAGCCGTTCGGTCCACTCAGAGAACCAATAATATCTGTTCTTTGGTCAGATACGATACTCCTTGAAGAGAATCTCAAAAACTCAAAATACGAGAGAAAGATAAGGAGAATTTTTCCGAGAAAAAAAGATGTTTTTTACTTTTCAATAGATGCAGCGGGTATACTGCATTTTGACGGTGAGGGTATACGGGAGATAAGTCCGGAGCAAATCAAGAACAAAAAAGCAATATGCATTTCTGCTGTCGCAATACCCAAAAACTTTGAGGAAACACTCAAAAAATTAGGAGTTAGAGTTTATGAACACTTCAAGTTAAAAGACCACTCAAAAATCACCCGGAAAATTTTAGATAAAGCTGAAGAAAAAGTGAAGAAAAAAGACGCAGATATAATAATAACAACCGAAAAAGATTTCTGGAAGATAATAGAAAACAGCAAAAATCCTCCAGAAATACTTGGAGTTAAGATAAGAGCAAAGTTATCTGAGGATTTCTTCAAAAAAATCGAATGCGCACTCAACGAGTGAAGATGAAAACTAATTTCACAAAAAATTTCCAAAAAATCAAAAAAGTTCAAACCGATTCCTGAAAAAACTAAAATAAATCTTCACATAAAAAAATCAAGATATGGAAGTAAGAGAAAAAGACCCAGAAATAGAAAGAGTTCCGGAAAGAGAACTTGTAAAAGAGCTTTATCATCTCTCAAAGATAAACTGGGGAGTTGATGATGGTTTTTACCCTCTTGGTTCATGCACGATGAAATATAACCCACGAATAAACGAAAAAATCGCATCTCAGAAAGAATTTTTGTTTCTGCACCCGGCTTTCCCCGAGCTTGCTCAGGGAACACTTGAAATTATGTACGAGTTGGAGCAAATGCTCTGCAAAATAACAGGCATGGATGCATTCTCGCTTTTGCCTTCTGCCGGAGCTCACGGAGAATTCCTCGCACTAAAAATAGCAAAAAAGTTCTTCATAGATAAAAAAGAGTATCAGAGAAAATATGTTCTCATACCAGATTCTGCTCACGGAACAAATCCAGCATCTGCTTCAATGTGTAAATTCCAAACCAGAGAGATAAAAAGTGACCCAAGAGGAAACATAGATATAGATGACCTCAAAAGAAAAGTCGGAGATGACATAGTTGCTCTGATGATAACTTATCCTAACACTCTTGGACTCGCCGATGAAAACATAGAAGAAGTAATAAAAATAATCCATGACGCAGGTGGTCTTGTGTACTTAGATGGAGCAAATATGAATGCAATTTCTGGAATAGTAAGACCCGGAGATATGGGATTTGACTTCGTTCATCTTAATCTGCACAAAACATTTTCTACCCCACACGGTGGAGGAGGTCCAGCAGCAGGACCGCTCGGTGTCAAAAAAGAACTTGCAGAATATCTCCCATACCCAAGAATAAAAAAAGAAGATGGTAAATTTTCTCTTGATTACTCAAACAGAGAAAAATCAGTGGGGAAAATAGAAGCGTTCTACGGGAATTTTCCTGTTCTGCTCAGAGCGTGGGCATACATAAAAATGCTCGGCGAAGATGGACTCAAAAAGAACTCGCAAATAGCGGTTCTCAACGCAAACTACCTTATGAAAAAACTCTCTCAAAAGTATGATATACCGTTCAAAAGAAAATGTAAGCACGAGTTCGTCCTCAGTGAAAAGGGCTTGGGAGTTAGGACAGAAGACCTCGCAAAAGCACTCCAAGATGAAGGTTTCCATCCCCCTACGATATACTTTCCACTCATAGTGAAAGGAGCACTCATGATAGAGCCAACAGAAACAGAGACAAAAAAGACGCTTGATGATTTCGCCGAAAGCATGCTCAAACTCTTTGACCTTTCACATCAAAACCCTGAATACTTTTCAAAAGCACCATACAAACAGAAAGTCAAAAGAGTTGATATGGTGAAAGCAAACACTCAAATAATCCCCTCAGAAAGATGGGAAAGAAAAACAGACGAAAAAGAGTGAATCTTTTACCGATTTACTTATTTTCTATCAAGAACATGCCTATCAAGAACAACGCAGAAAAATTTTCCTTCAAAAACCTTCTCATCAGTTCCTTTTTTGAAAACCTCTACGAAAACCTCTTTTTTTGAGCCGTCCTCCGAAATAACCTGTGCTCGGGCAATAAGTGTATCTCCGAGAACAACGGGCTTTGTGAACTTCACTTCTGCTCTATGTAAAACAACATAGGGATGATTTACAGCAAGCATAGCAGAGTAATCTGCAAGAGAAAAAGTAAATCCCCCGTGAATAAGTCCTTTTTCATCAACAACCATCGTCTTTTTTGTCTTCAGTTCAACAGAAGAGAATTTCTCTGAAATGCTTATCACTTTTCCGCAGTATGAACTGCTTGCCAAAAGATGAGTCCTCTGCTCAATCCTTCTCTCTCCCATAACAGTTCAAAATATTGCTTTTCCAAGAAATTACCTAAATATCTTGAAAATTGCAAAACGCAATACCAATTTCTAAAATTAAATTCAATTTTTTTATAAGGAGGTAAAAACTTATGATTTCACTCAGAAATCAAAAATTAATAGGTATAGGAACAGGGATAATATTATCGGCAGCTCTTGTATTATCTTCATGCGCTAGGAAACCCGAAAAAGAGCTTCAGGACGCAAGAAATGCTCTGAAAGAAGTTGAAAACCTTGAAGCACCGAAATACACCCCCGATGAGTGGAACTCGCTTCAATCAAAACTCAAAGACGCAGAATCTAAAATAGAAGAAAGAAAATACAAAGAAGCAAAGGAAATACTCCTTCAAATCATCTCAGAAGCTCAGGCACTGAAACCTAAGATAGAAGAGGCAAAGAAGAAAGCTGAGGAAGAAGCAGCAAAACAGCAGCAGGCACAAGAAGGAGCTACAGCTCCGGCAGGAGCTACTCAACCCCAACCACCAGCTCAGTAATCTTTAATTAAAAGATATAGTCAAATAAATTAGCCCCCTTATCTTTTTTCAGGATAAGGGGGCTATCTCTTTCGCTGAAATTCAAAAATTTCACCTCATCAATTTCAAAAAATTTTTTACTTTTATCTTGAACTTTTCCTGGCAAAACTTCGCCTGAACCTCAAAAAAGCCACCCTCTGCACAGAGTCCCTTATTCTCTCTTCACTGACCCTTTTCTTTATATCCCTTGAAAATTTCTCAAAAGTATCTGCAAGAAGGTTATAATCTGGCTTGCATATCAAAATCGCATCGCACCCCGCTTCAAACGATAAAAGAGCAACATCACTAATAGAACCAAATCCCTTTAAAGCATCCATAGTCAGATCATCTGTTATAACGCACCCCCTGAAAAAACTTTTCAGCTCTGCAATACATCTTTTTGAAATAGTGCAGGGAAGAGAATCTAAATTTTTTAAAACTATGTGAGCGGTCATAATCCCATATACATCATCAGAAACCATCTGAAAAGGCAATATGTGTTTTTTAATTTCTTCCTCATCGCAGTATGAAACCGGGAGTTCCTTATGTGAGTCCTCAGGAGCAAGTCCATGCCCCGGGAAGTGTTTAGCCACCGGAAGAACTCCGCCAGATCTCATACCCTTTGCGAAAGCTCTTGCTATTTTTCCAACAGTTTGCGGATGAGAAGAAAAAGCTCTATCTCCTATCACAGAAAAGTTGTATCCGTATAAATCCACCACGGGCGCAAAATTAACATCAATACCACAACCTGCAAGAAAAGAACCAAGTTTTTCTCCAAGTTCAAAAACATCTTCATCTGAAATTATGCCTTTTTCGTACATCTCACCTATCTGTCTCGCCGGTGGGAGTTCAAAAGGTGGTTTTATTCTCATCACTCTTCCACCCTCTTGATCTACGCAGAAAAAGAAGTTATATCCAACCTTGCCCTTCAAAGAATACAAGAACTCCCGCAGGTCATCAACGCTATCTGGTATGTTATACGAGAACAGAATAACCCCGGACGGCTTGAATGTTTTCAAAAAATCCACCGTCTCCTGATCTGCCTCTTTACCCTTTATGGCGACTATGAAAAAACCACCAAGCATAGAAAAAAGTTTATCAAAATTCAATTCAGCTTCCCTTTATCATAGAGAGAAACTCTTCCTCTGTTATGAGTTTTACACCGAGTTTTTTTGCCTTTTCAAGTTTTGAAGTTGTTCCTCTATCGCCTAAATCCCCGACAACGAGAAAATTCACACTAGATGTTATTGTATCTAACACTTTTCCTCCGTTTTCTATGACTAATTTTTTCGCCTCCTCTCTTGTCATGCTCTTTAAAGTACCAGTGAAGACAAATGTTTTTCCCGAGAGAGCGCCTTTTTTTCTCTGCTCAAATTCTTCGCGGTAATCTAAAACTTTCACTCCGGCTTGTAGCATTCTCTTGATTGATGCAATGTTCTTTTCGTCTTTGAGAAATTTTTCTACGCTCTGAGCTACTGCTGGTCCAAGTCCATAAATTGTTTCTATTTCTTTTGGATTTGCGGTTAAAAACTCGTCAAGAGTTCTAAACCTTTTTGCGAGAATCTTCGCAACAGATTCTCCAACATGCCTTATACCAAGAGCAAAAATGAACTTATCAAGAGTGATTTGCTTGCTTTTGTTTATGTTTTCTATTATTTTTGAAGCGAGTTTATCTCCTATTCCCCAGAACTTCAAAAGGTCTATCTTTCTCAAAAAGAATATATCAGATATATCTTTTATTATTCCTTTTGTGACAAGTTGAGTTATTATGGCTTCGCCCAGCCCCTCTATATCAAATGCGTTGCGCGAAACAAAATGCTTTATTCTCTCAATAATCTGAGCTGGACATGACATATTCGGACATCTCAAAGCTACCTCGTCTTGAGGTTTGTAAAGTTCTGAACCACAAGATGGACAATTTTTCGGCTCCTCTATCTCTATCTCAAATCCCTCTCTCCTTTCAGGAATAGATTTTATGATTTCTGGAATGACATCTCCGGATCTTTTGACCCAGACCCAGTCCCCTATCCTTATATCTTTCCTTTTTATCTCATCGAAATTGTGTAAGGTTGCTCGTGATACAAGAACACCGCTGATTCTCACCGGCTCCAAAAGAGCAACAGGAGTTAGTGTTCCTGTTCGTCCGACCTGAAACTCAACCCACAAAACCCTTGTCGTCACCTCCTCGGCTGGGAATTTATATGCTATGGCCCATCTCGGGCTTTTCGCTTTCTCCCCCAAAATCTCCCTCAACATAAAATCATTAACTTTCACAACAACCCCATCTGATTCGAAAGGATAATCTTTCCGCCTGCTATATATGTATTTTGCATGCTCTATAACCTCTTGAATACCTTTTACAATTTTCCAGTCAGGAACGACTTTAAATCCCCAGCTGAAAATCTTCTCAAGTAGTTCTTTTTGGCTTTTTATATTTACACCTTCTATCAATCCGCTTGCGTAAAAAACAGCATCAAGCTTTCTCTTTGCGGTTTCGGAAGGGTCTATTTGCTTCAAAGAACCAGCAGCAGCGTTTCTCGGATTAGCAAACGGCTTCTGCCCAGCTTTCAAAAGCTCCTTGTTCAAAACCTCAAAATCCTCCCTCCTCATAAATATCTCACCTCTTATCTCAAGAAGAGATGGAATATCCTCCCCAAGAAGACGAAGAGGAATACTCTTTATGGTTTTGACATTCGGAGTCACATCTTCTCCAACATAACCATCGCCTCTTGTCAGCGCTCTTTTTAAAACTCCGCCCTCATATATAATCTCTATGCTTACCCCATCTACTTTCGGCTCAACAGAATACTCTATTTGTAAATTTTCATCCCCTATAAATCTTTTCAACCTCTTTTCAAATTCAACTAATTCCTCTTCAGAAAAAGCGTTATCTAACGAAAGCATAGGAACAGAATGCGGAAAAGTAGGAAAACCTCCTTCAATCTTTCCACCTACTCTCTGAGTCGGTGAATCAGGAGTCCTCAAAAACGGATATTTCTCTTCAAGCTCCTTCAATCTCAAAACAAGCTTATCGTACTCGGCGTCTGATATTACAGGATCAGCAAGAACATAGTATCTCCAATCATGATACTGTATCTCTTTTTTTAATCTCTCAATTTCTTCTTTGATTCTCTCAATTTCTTCCTGACTTAATTCTTCTGATTTACCCATAAGATAAAAAAGATAATAAAAATTTTTATCACAGTCAAAACTATTTTGCGTTATGATGATTCTTTTAAAATTGCCAAAATATTAAATTGACAGTTTATGAAGAATTTTTCAATACCTCAAAATCGTTTTATGCGATTTTTTGTTTTTGCTATCAATTTTTTTCTCACCTCAACAATTTTTTCATGCTCAAAGAAAAAGAACCTTGAATTTGCTCTGAAATTCGAAGATATAAAACAAGAGCTTGAAGAAAAATTTGAGAAAGCAGATGAAACACTCGCAATAAAATTAGAAGACATATTCCAAAACTGTCTTATACCTCTTTATCCTACTGACTCCACATATATATCGTCAATACCACAGAAAAATAAGGCGCCTCTTACTTTTCACCTTGAAAAATTTGGATTTGATTTAGCGGAGTCCTTCTTTCTCTCTCACTTTTTAGAAGAATGTCAAACCAACACCTGCCAGCTCGCAAAAGATAAAACGAACTACGACATAAAAGAAGAAAGAAAAAAACTACAAGAAGGATATGAAAAGAGCAAAATTGAAATAAACAGCCAAAGAGGTAATATAATCATTGATGCATTCTACCCGCCTATTCCAACTCAGGTTGTATCAATAATCTCCATAGAATCAGCATCAGAAAAGAAAGCGAGCTTCAAATTCGCTTCTTCTATCACACTTGAAAAACCCGGAGCTAATATCGTAGAACTTGAAAGCGTAGTCATATACCAGCCCGAAGGAGAAGGAGAGAAAAAGATTTCATGCTACTCAAAAACAAAAATAACAGGAGAAACAAGAAATCTTGAGATAAAGCTTGTAAAAGGGAATAAGAAAAATTTTGTTCAAGGATATATAAAATCTGAAAAGGACTGTCCCCAAAAACCATTTATATATCTCAGCTCAAATGAAGAAATATTCGCATCAGAAGCACAAAACCTATGCGATTCTTTTTTACCAACATCATCTCTTGAGATTCTCGCCCTGAAAATAAAAGAGAAAGCAGAAGAAGATAATACATACCTTGAAATACTTGAAAAAATATCTGATAAATTTCAGGTAATGCAAAACGAACTCAATTTTATAAAAATCTCAAACAACATAAACGAAATTTTTCAAAACCTCTCAATAATAAGAATGCTCTTTGATGATGAATACTTTAACTCAATCACTCAAAAGATATACGCAACGCGGGATATGCTAAAAAGAGCAAACTTTTCCATTCACTCCAAACTCAAAATACAGCTTTCTGAAAATTTTTCAGTAGATATAACCTATACGGTAAATCCCTCAACAATAATGTTTTTTGATTTAATTTTTCAGTATTTTTCAGCAGCGGTAGATTACATCTCATCTCTTGAAAGGGATTTGCCAGAAAACACAAAAAAACTGATAGTTCAGAGAATCAGGAACGAAAATCTGACGAAAAAGGAAATGATGAATATTCTGGTAAGCGCTCTTAACGCTAGCAGGTCATTTTTGAAAACAAAAGATGAAGAAAAAAGAAAAAAGGCACTTTATGAGCTGGAAAACGCTACAAGCAGAATCACCGACTTTATTTACCAAGCTCAAAAAGAAAAAGTGGGATTGATAAAAGCAAAAAACAACTCGGTCTTGATCGGAGATAAAATACTTATAAGCTCAGAAACTTCAAACTATCTTTTCAAAACACCTATCACAGAAATTTTTCACAACTTCGTAGAACACAAAGACCTGTATCCTTTCCTATTCCTCATAAAAGACGTGATTTATGGATTGATGTCAAAAGAGAACAAAAATACACTGATTTTAGACATAACCGAAAAGATAATCAAAAAATCAAATTATAACGTTTTCAGAATAAACCTGGGAAAAATTATTCTCGCAGACCTCAGAGAAATTCTGCCAGCATGGACAAAAGATGGATACTTCGCTATAGAATGGGAGTGCAAGATAGCAAACCTCTCACCTCCGATATCAGCAGAAAACCTATTCCCAGAAAACATAACATGTGAAGGAGAAATTGAAGATTCTCCACACTTTACCAAAAACTTTGAGTTCTCAGAAGAGATTACAGATTCAATAACTCAAAACCCGTTCTTCCCTCAACTTCCAAAAGATAATATTTTCACAAGGTACCCATATATAATTTTCAGAGAACCGAGCTTTTCCGGAGGATTAGAGCTTCAAGTATCAGTTCTACCAAATCAATATTTTTGCCAGAGCGAGACCACAAAAAATTTTTTCTTTTCACCACAAGGAAAAGAAGGAATATGCTATCTTATATACACCCTTTCTTTTTTGCTCTCGGAGTGATCAGAACCAGAATTTATCAACAAGTTTATCTGCAACAATCTCAAAGACCTTTTCAACATTTTCTCCAACCCTATACACTTGAATATCTCTTATTATGAACCCGGAAGAAGAGAGCAAGATGTCGGAATATTTTCCCTGTATCTTTGTTATCTTTGAGAATCTGTACATTTCACCTATATATCTCAAAGTGTCTGCTATTTTTTTTAGTTCGTAGATGTAAAAAGATGTTCTATCTTCTTCATATGGTATTATATCGGCGTAGAAAACCTTTGAATAATATCTTTTTTCAAGGTATGATTTGATTCCAGACCACATAAATCCGAAGGCAAGAAAATTTCTTGCTCCCGCAAAAGTGAGCTGAGGTATTATAGCTGCTGAATTCTTTGAGTTATCTAAAATTATCACACAACCTGACTCATCAAATTCTTCTCCAACAATACTCAGGAGTTCTTTATCAGATTTATAATTTACATTTTTTTTCTTTGAAATGGTTTTTGCTCTGTTCAAAAGAGAAGGAATAATATCTATTCCCGAGTATTCTAATGAAAATGATACAGAAACCCCGCTCGCCCAGGAAATACTCAACAAAATATCTTTATACTTTTCGGTATCTTTTCTGAAAAGTATTATCGGGGAACAACCTACTTCTCTTTTTATATATTGCATAAGAGTCCACCCAAAATGTGAAAAATGCGGGAGAAAAAATATATGGTTTGCCTGAGGGTATGAAACAGGGACAGAAAAATCAATAAAAAAGTAATTTCGCTCAACATAAAAATTATCTCTTGTGAAGTTCAGAACAACCGAAAACGCTCTGCCTGGAGGAAAGAAATAAAAGTAGTCAAAACCCGTATCAAAGGTTATATAAAAACTTTCAAAAGAATCAAATATGTAATCAAAAAAAATGTCAAAAGGAGAATTTTTACCTTCATCATAAGGAAAGAAGAAAATCGTTCTGCCTTCAACATCATCTTTACCGTAATGTGATAACTCCTTATCAATCATCAGGATAACTTCCGATATTTCAATCGGATAGAAAAAAGTCAGAAGGTTTGGAAATGATTCTTTGAGAATTCTTCTGTCCCGAAAAAAATCCTGCCCGAGATGTTGTTTGAGTTCATCGTAATTTTCCACCGCACCAGCAAAATTCCCGTTCTTCAAAGAATATATAATATCAAGAAGTTTTTTCTCATACTGATTGAACTCATCTGTAAAAGCAGAATATGAAAAAGAGAGAAAAAACAACAAAAAAAAGAGAGAAAAGCCCTTTTTCAACCTCTCCATATACTTTTTCTCTTTGAAAGGAGTTCTGAAATAATATCTTCAATCCTGTGCCTGACCTCCTGCGAAATCTGGTTCACAAGAATATCATCTTCAGCAGCCTCTGGGGGATACTCTGTCACATCTATAATTTTCCCAAATTTTATATACCATTTTGAAGGGAAAGGAATAAAACCAAGAGGTCCTAAAAGAAGCATATTAAGAACAATAGGAAAAGTAGGGAGATTAAAAAGTTTTCCAAGCGAGTCAATCTTAAATATAATAGGATATATCTCTTCTGCTCCGACGACACCAACAGGGAGAATCGGACTTCTTGTTCTTATAGCGAGTTTTACAAACCCACCCCTGCCGAACCGCTGGAGCTTATACCTCATATAAAACGGTTTCACAATACCTTTGACACCTTCTGGAAAAACAATAACTGCCTCATCTCTCATCAGAAGTATCTGAGCATTCTCCTGACAAGCTCTGACCCCTCCGACTCTGTTCATTATTGTTCCCGCAAATGGGAGGTAATAGACAAAGTTTTCAGCAAGAGGTCTGACATCTCTGTGAGCAGGATGAACCTCCCTCATATAATACTTTATCATAGCACCATCAAAAGGCAAAGTCCCCGAGTGATTTGCAACAAGAAGAACCCTTCCTTTCGGAGGAATGTTCTCACCACCTTCAACTTCTACTCTCCACCACTTCTCATAAAGGAATTTGAAAATCGGTTTTATAAAATCCTCAAATTTTGGGTCATAGCCGAACTCATCTACAACATCTGAATAAATAAGCATCTGATAAGCCCTAATTATTTTTCCGAATGAATTCATGTAAAGAGCAGAAAAGATTGGTCTCACCTCATTTATGTATTTTCTGATTATTCCAGCTGCCTCTTCAAAAGAGAGATCTTTCCTACCAGAGGCATCTTCTATTTCCTTGACCGCTTCTTGAAGAATTTTTCCAGCATCTTTGAAGAGAGAAGATATATTTTTTTTCTCAACTCTTGCTTTCCGAAAACCCTCAACTATATCCTTTCTCTCATCCCGTTCTATTTCTGTTCTCATATCTATAATTTATTACGGAAGAAAAAATTTTGTTCTGTTTTTGCAGATAGATAAAAAACGTTTTGAGAAAAATCAAGTTATTAATTTCTGATAGCAAATTTTCATATTATGCCGTTTTGCGTATCACACGATGGAGTAAAAATTCACTACGAGATTACTGGAAGTGGGAAAAAAGAGATTTTTTTTATAATGGGACTTGGCGTAGATAAAAGGGGATGGCTCTTTCAAGTACCATATTTTTCAGAAAAATACAGGGTTTTTTTAGTAGATAATAGAGGAGTAGGGAAAAGCGATGTCCCGGAAGGATTCTTCTCAACAGAAGACATGGCAAAAGATATACTATGCATTATGGATAAAGAAGGAGTGGGAAAAGCATATTTTGTAGGTGCATCTATGGGAGGAATGATACTCCAAAAACTCGGTGCGATAGCTGGCGAAAGAGTTGAAAAACTGGTCCTCGCCTGCACGCTCGCAAAACTTGATGAACACGAAAAAGAACTGATGAAAAAAGGTCTCAAATTCGTAAAAGACATAGATATAGATAAAATAGACGAAAACAACATAAAAGAATACATAAAACTTGTCATTGAGTCAGATGCAGAAAGAATATTCAACTTCCTCTCAAAAAACATATTTTCTCCACAATTTCTTGAACAGAACAAAGAACTGATACTGGATTTTTTCAGAAATTACCTTAATGATGGGTTCAAAGTCAAGGGTTTTGCAAAACAACTATATGCTATTTTGAATCATGACTCAACAGGAGACCTCGAAAAAATAAAGGCAAAAACTCTGGTCATAACAGGAGATAAAGATAAGATGGTTCCAAAAGAAAAATCAATTTTCATCGCAAGCAGAATCAAAAACTCAACACTGAAAATAGTAGAAAACGGCTCACACGCCTTTATGTTTGAGATGCCCGATGTCTTCAATAGAGAAGTTGATAGATTCCTAACCGCTGAATAATTTTGCTAAATCAAATTCTCATGCCTTACCATTTTTATTTTTCCCATCAAGACCATTCCAGATTTTGCCGAATATAAGTGGCTTTATATTTTGAAGTGCTTTTTTCAGCTTTTTCATCGCCCTGCTCTCTATCTGCCTCACCCTTTCACGAGTCATACTCATAAGCTCGCTCACCTCATCAAGTGTTGCTTCCCTACCGTTCAAAAATCCACACCTCAATTCAATAATCTTCCTCTCCTTCGGAGAAAGAACAGTATTTATTACCTCCCTTATCTTTTTTATTATATCGTATCTTTCAAGAGAATCAAATACTTCATCTGAATAAATCCAATCCTGAGGTATGCAATCAACGAGCTTTGTGTTATCATCGTTATCTTGCACATTCTCTTCAAAAGGTATCGGTTCTTTCACAAGCTTCATAACAACCTCAACCTTTTCAGGGTCAACCTTTAAAATCTTTGCTATCTCAAAAGTAGATGGGTCTCTTCCGTTCTCCTGGAAGAAATTTCTCACAACTTTATTTATTTTGTTGAGAAGCTCAACGATATGCCCCGGCATTCTGACATAATGGATGCTATCGTTCATTGTTCGCATTATCGCCTGCCTCAACCATGGAACAGCATAAGTTGAAAATTTCGTTCCTCTCCTCCAATCAAATTTCTCTATCGCTTTGGCAAGAACCATGTTGCCCTCCTGAATGAACTCCATAAGGTCCATATTCTTCATATGATATCTTTTCGCGATAGTGACCGCAAGACGCAAATTAGATGAATAAATGCGATTGGTCTCCTCTCTCATCTTGACGCTTATTTCATTTACCTTCTCAAGAACACTCTTTATTTTTCTGAGATTCTCATTTTTCAAAACCATCTCAGGATTTTTTGCCTTTGAAGAATTATACAACCGCTGGATATACATCTTGAGATGATGAATAAGTTCAAGAGTAATTCCTATGCTCTCCCTGAGCTTAGCTATTTTATCAAAGTATTCCTCCGCCTTTTTTGTATTGCCTGCCTGGATGAAAACGCTTGAAATCTTGTAGTAATTCACCATCTTCGCAATCGTCATTTTTATCTTTGATGCTAACTCTCTTCTTCTTTTGAAGTTGGATTTTTTCTCAAGGTCTTCGTAATCTGCCTTTGTTATATCAAAAAATTCAGTAGGGAAAACCGCTGTCTTTACCATCTCATCCAAAATCCTCTCTATCTCCTTCCACGATTCATCTAATGTCATAAGCTCACAAAATATCGTGAGAATATATTTCTCATTTTTCCTGAAAAGCTCTTTTTCCTCCCTGGCAGAAAGGAGTTCAGATTTTTTCAGGAAGAAAAAATAAGAGTTCAACATCTCCAACCTATCCTCTTTTGATTCAGAGTATTTTTCTCTTCTTGCCATAGCTCGTTATCCTCCTCTGCTGAAAAATTTTTACGCACTTTTTTTAACAAGACCCGCCAAAAAAAGCCCAGTTCATTTTCAAAATTTTCTGGTTCTGCGTCCGCTCTTGCTCTTTACCCCTTCAAGAATAGAGAGCTTTTTAAGAAGGAGAAGGTACCTCTGCTTTTTCACAGGGTCATCTGTTGCGCTCTTGCTGATAGCAGATAACTCCCTCCTTATCCCCTCTATCGCAACCCTTCTCAGTATGCTTTCAAGAAGCTCCTCCCAACCAAACTCGGGATATTCCTTATCTTCAAGAAGTATGTCTATCATCAGCTTTTTAGATTGTTCATCTGCAAAAAGCAAAGCTAACTCCACGCTTGAAGATGTAGATAAAAGCAAGTTCAGAACATCCTTGACCTCTTTGCTCGTTATGTAATCTATATAATCTTTTATGTATTTGAGCGACTCTTTCTTGTTGAGAGCAAACCTCAAAATCTCCAGCTCATACTCGGGTATATTTATATCTACCTTCCTTTTTAATGTAGATGGTTTTGTGAGACGCTTTATATCTGCTTTGAAAGATGAATAAGATAGTCCGACTCTTTCACAGATTTCTTTTATATATATTTCCGCCTGAGTTTGTGATTCATGACTTATTATTGATATAAGCTCCTGAACTTTCAGGATTGACCTCGCAAGCTGGACTGAATCTTTTTGCTCTTTTGCAGGAAGTATCAGGCTCTCACTCGCGTATATTATACCGTCCTTTACTTCAAGGTCAGAGATTGAACCACCTTTTGCAAGGAAAGAATCAGGGTCTTCACCATGAGGGAGGAGACAAACTTTCGGAATAATTCCAGCTTTTAGAAAGGTTTCAAGGTTTTTCAAAATCGCCTTTTTCCCCGCGTCATCTCCATCAAACATAAAGATCACATCGCCACAGATTCTTTTCAAAAATGCGATGTGAGATTGAGTTATAGCTGTTCCAAGACAGCTTATCGCATATTTCACACCTGCCTGATGCAGAGCGATAACATCAAAGTATCCTTCCACGATAACACATCTTCCGTATAATCTCATCTCATCTATGGCTTGAAGGATACCGAAAAAGCTCTCCCTTTTTTTGAAAACTGGACTTTCAGCAGAGTTTATATATTTTGGGGAGAGATTTTCGTCAAGGACTCTTCCGCCAAAAGCGATGACCTCTCCCTTTGAATTAACTATTGGGAAGATGAGCTTTTTTCTGAAAATGAAGACAAGGGATTTATCAGCTTTTCTTATGCTTCCGGTCATGCAAAGGGTATCAGGGTCAAACCCTTCTTTAAGGAGAGCAGATGGTATAACGAAAGGGTCTTCGGGAGCAAAACCAAGAGAGAAAATTCCCCACATATCTTCGTTTATTTTGCGCCGTTTGAGATAATCACGGGCAGGGCTTCCCTCTTTTGAGTTGAAAAATTTCCTGAGGAGGAAAAGGATATGAGCGTTAGCTTGAATAATTTTTCTTGCACTTTCCCAGTTTTCCTTGGATATATCTGGTATGACAACGGGATAGTATTTTTCCGCAAGATAAGAGATAGCTTCTTGAAAAGAGATATTTTTTACTCGGGAGATGAAAGAGATAACATTACCACCGACACCACAACCGAAGCAGTTGAAAACCTTTTTATCTTCTCTGACGCGCAGAGATGGTTTTGTATCTGGATGGAACGGGCAGAGTCCATACCAATCTTTTCCTATTTTTTTGAGGGATACATATTCAGATATAACTTCGACTATATCAATTCTTTCAAGGAGCTCTCTTACAATTTCTTTTTTTTCTTGGTAGGTCATATTTTTTGTTTAAGGGATAGGTCAGCAAAATTTCTTTCTCTTAAATTTATTTTTGAATTTTTGCATTTGCACTTTTTCTCAAAAAAGAAAAGCTTCATTTTAATTTTCCAACACATGTTGAAAAATAGCAAAACTAAAATTAACAACTTGAAGATAAATTTTCAACTTTTTTGAACAACTTTCCCCTTTGAAATCAAAAAGAAAATCCAGAAAATCGCAATCTACTCATAACGAATAGAAGTTGCCGACCTTAAAATGGGTATATCTTTCGTGTGAAAAGAACAATACTCAATTTGCAAATCTATCCCAGAACTTTCTCCCTGACCCGATGACAAAACACTATGACCCAAAACCAACTTATAAGGAATATTCCTGCAATCAGAAGAAAAATTAGAAGCAAAAGATAAAATCTGCTCCCTCATCTCCGAAGGGAAATGGGCAAAAACTACTTTCCTCCTGCATCGCTTCTCCAAGATAAAAGTTCTTTCTAAAAATTCAAGAGTTTTGAGAAAAAGAAACCCTCCAAAAGATGCTGCTATTCCGAGCACAAAGTAACCTGCACCTATAAGTATTCCAAGAGCTCCACAGAACCACACCAAAGATGCGGTTGTCAATCCCTCAACAAACTGTCCTCTCCTTATTATTGAACCCGCTCCTAAAAAACCTATCCCCGTTGCTATATTTGCAGAAATCCTTGTCGGGTCTCCCCCGAGAAATTTTGAAATTTCAAAAGATAAAAAAGCAAAAAGTGAAGAACCAACGGTTACAAATACGAGTGTTTTCAATCCAGCTGGCTTTGCGAGAAGTTCTCTCTCTACACCCAATATCCCACCGGCTACCGTGGCAGAAAAAAGGCATAAAAAAAATCTCAAAATCCACTCCAAACTCAATTTTATCTCCGGGAAAAATACAGAAAAATCCATAAAAAATAAAAATTAATCAACTGGTTATGAGGTTTCTCGTTTTGTGTTTTTTGTAAAGAGGTAGTAAAACACCGCCATCCTCACCGCAACTCCATTTCTGACCTGCTCAAATATAGCAGAAGAATCAGAATAAGCAACAGATGGCTCTATTTCAACTCCAAGATTCATCGGTCCAGGATGCATTATGATAACGCTATCTTTTTTTCTTCTTTTTATCTCATCTAAAAACCTCTGGTTAAGCCCCCAGAACTCGTTATACTCTCGGTCCGATGGTATTATGAAATTTCCGTGTCTTTCTTTTTGCAATCGCAGAGCCATTATAAAGTCAGAAGAGAAAACCTCATCATCAAAAAAATTCTTGACTTTTACTCCGAAAAATTTTTCTATATCTTTTGGTAAAGTTGTGTAAGATGATACAACTATAACATTTAAGCCGACCTTTGAAAACAGTTTTATTCCACTTCTCGCTACTCTGCTGTGCATTATATCTCCAACAATAGAAATAGTAGCTCCTTTGATTTCACTCAGCTTCCTCACTCCTTTTTTCAGCATCATAGTGAGTAGGTCTAAAAGAGCTTGTGTTGGATGTTCATTTTTCCCATCTCCCCCGTTTATTGTTGGTATCTTAGCAAGGTCTGCTATAAGATGAGGGAACCCTTCTCCTTTATGTCTCACGACTATGAAGTCCGCTCCGAGAGATTTTATTGTTTTTATGGTATCTGCTAACGATTCGCCCTTTTCTATTGATGAACCCTTGTCAGAGAGATTTATTGTATCTGCAGAAAGTGTTTTCGCTGCAAGCTCAAAAGAAACTCTGGTGCGAGTTGAAGGTTCAAAAAACATAAGAAAAACAGTCCGACCGCGCAAAGTAGGAACTTTTTTTATATCTCTTCCCAAAATCTCAAGCATAGAAAAAGATAAGTCCATTATGTTCTCAACATCAGAAAAACTCAGGTCATCCACCGATAGAAGATGATGCATACCAAAAAACACTTTAATTTTTCTCGTTGCTATTTCAAAATTTCCATACAAAATGAAAAGTTAAACAAAAACTTGAAAATTCCGAGTAAATAAATTAAATTATAAATTGTCTCTCCCTCTCAATATGGGGGAGGGGCAAGGAAGCCAAAAAATAAAGCAAGGAGGTAAAAGAAAATGGCAACACCAGTCAGAACAAACCCAGCAGGTCTTGTAGCAGCAGAAGACCTAAGGCGTATCACCATTGAACTTGGAGGCACCATGAAACGCCTCCAAACCGGTTTCAGGGTCAACTCCGCATCAGAAGACGTCGGCGCTCTCGTTCAATCTAATATACTCACACGCGCTCTTGATGCACTACAAATCGCCTCTGAACAGGTCGCAAAAGCTGACTCACTCCTGACAAAAATAGAAGATACCGTAAAACGCATATACGACCTCCTATCTCAAATGAAGCAAAACGCTGAACGTGCTACCCAATCCACTGACTCCCAAGAAATATCATCTCTTCAAGCTTCTTCTGATGCTCTATACCAAGAAATAAGAAAAATCGCACGCTCTACCGTCTTCCAAAAGCAACAGCTAATAAGAGGTGGTATCGGAAACAGAATGATAGCTCCCGTCACTCTTGGCGGCGGTTCTGCCCCAACTCTTTACAGAGTCAACTTCGATGTCTCTGGTATAAACCTTGCAGGTTATGCTTCTGGAACTCTTGCTGACACCGCTGCACCTAACCTCGTCACAGTTATAGGGAACGGAACAGCAGGAGCTATGTTCACAAACTCTATCGCTTATGGTCAGCAAGCTTCTATAAACTTCCAAGTAGGTGGAGGTATTGCAACAGCTGAGCTGTACATAGGTGGAAATCCTGTCTTCACAGAAGCAATCAGAATAAACTTCACGGGAGCACAGGTCCTTGACTTTACAAACCTCGGTTTCAGAGTATATGTTGAAGATGTTGCAACACTGTTTGGACCGGGTAGCACAATAGCAGCCACAGCAATAACTATTCAGAGAGAGGAAGCGAGGGTGTTCAGGGGAACTCATGTTGGAAGTGAGATGGACTACACACACTTTGATATTCCGAACTTAGAGCCAGAGAACCTTTTAGGTTCAGTATCTTTGGGTGGTGGAAGGATGTTCACTTTTGACTTGCGCACTGCTGCAGAAACAGCAGTAGGGCTCATAGAAGAGGCAATAAAGTATGTTGAGAATGTTAGGGCAAGGGTAGGAGCGATAAAGCATCTTATGCAGACAGCACAGGAGCAGGTTCAGAATCAGAGGATAATAGCACAGGTTCAGAGGTCAGCCGTAATAGACACGAAGTTCGATGAGGAGGCGTTGCGACTGACATCGTTGCAGGTAGTTCAGCAGAGCGCTAACGCTATGGTTGCTATATCACGTCTCACTCCACAACTTGTCCTTCAGCTATTTGCATAAAAGGAAATCGTCAGAGGGAATAGGGGAAATAGGAAAAATCCCCCTGTTCCCCACTTCTCAAATTTCAAGCACAAGATTAATTTAAGATAAGGCAGAGAAAAACTACATTGTGTACAAAATATACTTTGATATGTAGTAGTACAAAGGTATGGTAAAAAGCAGGCTATCTACTCTATCGAGAACACCGCCGTGTCCAGGAATTAATGAGCTTGAATCTTTCAGATGAACATCTCTTTTAAGAGCTGACTCTGCAAAGTCGCCAAGGAGACCAAAAAAAGCAGAAACAAATCCGAGAAGAATCCACATAAGCACATTTCCGCTGGCTCCGAAAGAGAACTTCAAAATAAGAGAAACAATAATTGAGAAAAGGGCGCCACCTAAAAATCCTTCAACGGTTTTGCCGGGAGATATCTTTTCAGCAATCTTGGTTTTGCCAAATCTTTTACCGAAAAAGTATGCACCTATATCTGCAAAAGCTGTTGTAGCAACCGCAAACAGAAAAAAGAATAGCCCCGGGTCTATCTTTGAAAAATTCGGTGATTTTACCTCCGAGCCGATATTTCGCAAAAGAACAGCGTGAGCTCCACCTAACCAGCCCACATACACTATCCCAAAGTATGTCATCATGACTTTTTCTATCGTTCCTTTGAACTCGCGAGAAATTATCTGAACAAAAAATATAGCAATAAGCGAAAATGTCAAAAGAGCAAATAGCATCTCAGAAGGAGCAAAATAAGATATAAATGGTATTGAAACAGATATACCCGTCCCGACTAATGTATATGGATTTTCGCCTTTTAGCTCAAGCAACCTGTAAATCTCAATTGATGCAAGAGCAACAAATATCACCACAAAGAACACAAAAAATATTCCGCCCTTTATGGTAAAAAAAAGAGCTATACCCGCAAGAACAATACCAGATACAACTCTTTTATATATCTCCTCATAGTTCCATGTTAATTCTGATTTCCTTCTCTCAATCGTTTGAGAAACCCTCTTTACATGCTCGCCGTATTTTTCTTTGTCGCGCATGAAAATCAAAAATTTTTTATCCTTCAATATAAATCAAAATTACAAATTCAATTGATACCTGATTTTTTGCTCTGAATTTTTGTTTCTTTCTCTTTTTCCGCAAGCGTATTTTCTAAATTTTCTCTTATGTCTGACACCAAAAATTTTTTGAAAAAGTTAGTAGATGGAAAAAGTTTGAGTTTTGACGAAGCTAAAAAATGCGCAGAACTCATAATATCTGGCAGTATCTCTCAAACACTTACAAGCGCAATTTTGATTGCCCTGAGAATGAAAGGAGAGACCCCCGAAGAAATAGCTGGATTCGCCTACGCTATGAGAGAGAGCTCAGTAAAGCCCGAAATACCACCAGATATAAAACCCATAGATACCTGCGGAACCGGAGGAGATGGGATAGGAACTTTCAACGCCTCAACCTGCTCAGCGATAATTTTAGCTTCGCTTGGAATTCCCATTGCAAAGCACGGCAATAGAGCTGTCTCGTCTCAAATCGGCTCGGCAGATATTCTCGAAAAAATCGGAGTGAAAATAGAAGTAAAACCCGAAGATGTCTCCAAAGAACTCAGAACAAAAAACTTTGTTTTCCTATTCGCTCCGTTGTATCACCCCGCTATGAAAAATGTCGCTCCTGTTAGACGAGAACTCGGAATAAGAACTATCTTCAACCTTTTAGGACCTCTTACAAATCCAGCACGGGTAAAAAGGCAGATAATAGGTGTCTTCTCCCCAGATTATGCGGAAAAAATAGCAGATGCCTTACTTGAACTTGAACCTGAAAAAGTCCTTATTTTCTCAGGAGAAATAGGAGAAGGGAAATTCATAGATGAGATATCTCCATCGGGTAGAACATTTTTTTTCTATGTTGAAGGAAGACGGAAAGAATCTTTTTCCATAGACGCAAGAGACATTTTGAAAAAGCCGGTTTCCCCAGAAAAAATCGGTTATAGTGGTAAAGCAGAAGATGAGTTTTTATCTGTGCTTGAAGGTAAAGCAGAAGAAGAACTCGTTGATTTTGTAGCTTTGAATGTTGGCGCGGGATTATTCATCGTAGAGAAAGCGAAAGACATAAAAGACGGATATGAAAAAGCAAAGGAGTTTATACTATCTGGCAAAGCAAAAAAATTCTATGAAGAAAAACTAAAACAAAATGAGCTAAAAAGCTTACCCTCCTAACCTCAAAAATTTGCCAAGAGAAGAAAGAACTTTATTGATGATTTTATTTAAAGCGTAATTTCCTATCCTTATATCAGAAGGTCTTACAAGGTAATTTGGGGCCGCAATTCCCCAGCTCTGCTCCTTTGGTAAGCAAGAATCATTCTTAGATAATTCGTAGGTTGAGATAAAAAGAGAGTTGTCAAAGGTTGGGTCAGCAAAAGGTATATATAGTGGTCCTCCTGCAACACAATCTTTTTCTATCGTAACTCCTTCTGGATATAAATCCGATACTTTGGATACTTTGCCAGGAAAAGTTAAGGAAAAAAGATGTTCAGAGTCAGAAAAGTGTTCTTTATCTTCGCTACCGCTTTCTGTTTCAAACACGAAAAGAAATGTATCGCCTTGCTTTGCGACAAAAGGCAGTAGAGAGCGAAGCGATTTCGGCTTGAAAAACTCTGACGGAACTATGGCTATATCTACTTTAGTCAAATCTTTAGTCAAATCTTGGAATTTTTTGAAGGGCGGAGGTAGGGTTAAACCTTCTATTACAGTTAAGGAAGGAAAATCTTCCATTACTCTTATACATCCATCATTCTGAAATTCCTTCTGAAATTCTTCTTTCTTATTAGGATCATAATGAGGGTACTTCTTTATTCTGTTATCTTCTACAATACAAGTTCTTTTACCTGTTAAACTTTCAGACCACTTGTTCAGGGTAGGTGATACTAAATTGCCAAATATTCCAGCAACACCGCATACATTCAAATTTTTTACATTTTCTACAATTTCAGGTGCAATTCCAGATAAAATTGAGCTTATCATCAATACCGATGCTTCGTTTCCGTTCTTATCGCACTGCTGATCTAACTCTCTCATAAATTCTCCAAGATTTTTCAGAGAGTCAGCAAGATCTGTTGCGGACTTAGACCATAAATTTGCTCTATCTTTATTTAAAGTAAGAAGTTCTGGATTGACAGCAAAAAGATGCCCGAGCTTTGAAAGTGTCAAAAGAAGATTATTATTCTGTTCTTTGAGAAGCTTCCTTATGAAATCAAAAGTATATGTCAAGCTTATGTTGTAGTTTTGAG
>JAUQOU010000008.1:58866-59422 GCA_030550715.1 bacterium
AGTAAGCTATATCAAGAACACCAGATAGCAAGGAAAGAACAGAATAGTTCAGTTTTGCAAAAGAATAAGAATATTCAACCTCTCTTTTCTCTTCGCCTTCATTTTTTGTCGGAATAAAAAGCTCAATATTAAGAATTTTCAAATACGCAGTAGCGGATGAGCTAAAAGAGCAGTTCAAATTCATAATTTCTTTAAGGTCTTGCCTCATACCATCAAATCTTTTCAGAAAGTATCCAAGAAGAGTATCTATTGAAGACGAAACAAGTTTATCTAAATTTTGAAAGTAATCAGAAGTGCTATCTGATAGTGGCTCAAGTTTTTCGTCTTCTCTTGTGAAGATTGGAGATTCCTGAGATGTTTTTGATTGCTCTCCCTGTGAGACAGAAGATAATATATCTCCGAGAAGTTTTATCGTTCCAAAAAAGTCAGCAATATATTTTCCATAAAGTGCATCGCAGTAATCACATCTTCCACCCTGCTGAACGCAATCATCTTTGCTCAAATATGGAAGGGCTTCGGAAAAAAGTTTTTTAGCTTCTGAAACCTGCCCAACATC
>JAUQOU010000039.1 GCA_030550715.1 bacterium
ATTTTTTTGAACTTTTCTTTTATTTTTACATACTGATTGATTGATATCATTTTAAAAAAGCATTTTTGTATCGGGAAATAGGTTATCCCTTATAGAATATAGCTAATATTATGCTCACCCACATGGTTATCTGAATACCGAGAATCCAGAAGAACATTTTTCTGGTTTCTTTGATTTCTTCTTTCATTGTTTTTTCAAGGTCTTCAACTTTCTTTTCAAGCTTTTCTACTCTTTGTTCAAGCTTTTCTACCCTTTCCTCTAACCTTGAAACCCGTGAATCGAGTTTAGTGATGTCTTCTTTCAGTTCGGCTCTTACGTTATTTATTTCTTCTTTCAGCTCAACTCTTACATTATTTATCTCTTCCTTTAGCTCATCTCTTACACTGTTTATCTCTTCTTTCAATTCAGCTCTTACATTATTTATCTTTTCTTCCAGCTCAACTCTCACATTATTTATTTCTTCTTTCAACTCGTTTCTCACATTATTTATTTCTTCTTTCAGCTCGGCTCTTACATTATTTATCTCTTCTTTTAGCTCATCTCTTACGTTATTTATCTCTTCTTTCAATTCAGCTTTTGCTAATGAGACCGTATGCTCTACATCTTGTCTTGTAGCGGTCTCGGCTTTTTTAGATTGTATAAACTCAACAATTATTTTAGCTTCCCTTTCTCCTAATTTTTGCTTGAATATCTCATATACTTCAAGTTCTGTTGCTGTATCGCTCACAGAATATAATTTAAAAATTTCTTTTCACTTTTGTGTCTATTTTATGCTTTTCTAGTTAAATCTATAATTTATGAAGCACAAAATAGAACTTCGGTATTGGAAGGAGTGTCCATCCTGGCCGATTGCTATTGAGAGGTTGAGCGAGATAATAAGCGAGCTTAAAGCTCAGGGATATGAAATAGAACTCATCCTTTATGAGGTCAAAACAGATGAAGAGGCAGAAAAACTCAGATTCCCCGGTTCGCCTACAATATTAGTTGACGGAAAAGATATAGACGAAGATGGAGCAATTCAAAACCCAGTCGGTCTCACATGCAGAGTATATAACATCAACGGAAAAATTTTACCCGTCCCACCTCTTGAATTCATCAGAGAGAGAATTCTTTCAATCCTGAAAAGTTAGGTGAAAGTGGTTGAACAATGAGCAAAATAAAAATTTTTTCGCCCTTTTTTAGGAGGAAAAATTTTCCTATGGTATGGTCTTTGCATATTCTTGTGAGAAATGGGGCTTTCTTACCAACCGCTGTATATAGCTACTGCTGGAGCTTATGCTAACCAGAGAAAACTTGAAGTCATTTCAAACAATCTTGCAAACGCATCAACTCACGGATATAAAAGAGATATAGTTGCATTTGAGGGACTGATTGAGCCGGCTTCACCTATCACCCCCATTAATCCAAAACTTTACTTTGATTTACATAATGAACAGGTAAGTCAGAGGATGGTTCTTTTTGACGAGACATATACCGACTTTTCACAGGGGGCACTTATAGAAACAGGAAACACTCTTGACATAGCTATATCAGGAGATGGTTTTTTTGCAGTCCAAACAGAAGATGGAATAAAATTCACGAGAGCGGGAAACTTCACCTTATCTCCCGATGGATACATCATAACTCCGCAGGGTTATAAACTTTTGGGAAAGAAAGGGGAGCCAATAAGAATTCCATTTGAAGAGTGGGCTCCGCAAGACATAGTCATCACTCCCGATGGAGGAGTATTTTTAGGAGTAAGACACGGTGAAGAGAGAAAAAGCATTTTTATAGACCAAATAGGCGTTTATTCAATACCGGAGGGATTAGCAAGAAAAGTTGGGGAAAATCTCTTTGATGTTGATGATATAAGTTATGTTCAAGATTCTGAAAACTTTGAAGTTCTACAAGGTTTCCTGGAGTCATCTAATGTCAATCCAATAAACGAGATGGTATCTTTGATAGAAGTTCAGAGGGCTTATGAAGCGAACACAAGGGTTATAACATCTGTTGATTCAACGCTTTCTACATCAATAAGAGATTTAGGAAGAGTTTAAAGAAAGGAGGTGATTGAGTTATGTTCAGGTCTTTATGGACTTCGGCAACAGGAATGATAGCTCAACAGCAAAACCTTGATGTGGTAGCTAACAATCTCGCTAATGTCTCTACTCCCGGATTCAAAAAGTCAAGAGCAGAGTTTGAGGACCTTGTTTATCAGGATCTTCTTTTGCCGGGAGCCGAAACATCTTTGCAAGCGACAAATCATCCTACTGGTGCGCAAATAGGAGCTGGAACTCGTCTTTCAGGAATAACAAAAATTATGTCCCCCGGAGAACTTCTTGAAACCAACAGAGAATTTGACCTTGCGATAGATAGTGAAGGGTTCTTCCAGGTTCTCCTACCAGATGGACAGATAGCTTATACTCGGGCCGGAAACTTTCAGAAATCCGCAGAGGGAGTTCTCGTCACTCCAGAAGGTTATCCTCTTTTCCCTGAAATAGTCGTTCCTCAGGAGGTTGTACAGATTCAGGTTAGTCCAGATGGTCTTGTCACAGGCATCATTCCGGGGCAGGAAGAATCCCCGATAGTTCTCGGTCAGATTGAACTCGCAAGGTTTATAAACCCATCGGGACTCAAGGCGATAGGTAAGAATCTTTTTGTCCAGACATACGCATCTGGCGACCCGATAGTCGGAATTCCCGGAGAGGAAGGTTTTGGGAGAATTCTTCAAGGTTTTCTTGAGGTTTCAAATGTGAATGCTATTCAGGAGATGATAGCTATGCTCCTTGCTCAAAGGGTCTATGAGATGAACTCGCGAGCAGTTACTGCAACAGATAACATTATGGCAACTACGGTGAATATAGTCAGATAATCGCGGAAATTTTTTGGCTTGAAGGAGGTTTTATCAAATTTATGATTTTTTTCATCACAACCTTGTTAATATCTTTGAGTAATTCTGATATTGAAAAGCAGATAAGAGATAACCTGAACTGCCCTGACTGTGAGATAAAGATACTTTCTATCCATATTCCTTTGGGTATGAGATTAGATAGTTTTGATTCTGTTGAGATAGTTCCGAAGGACTCAAAGGTTTTTGGTCGCAGAGTTTTCACAGCATACTTCAAAAAAGAGGGAAAAAATTTCATTGGAACAGTTTTTGCATTTATAGATAAGAAGGTGAAAATTGTGAGAGCAAAAAGAAGATTAGAAAGAGGAGAAACCTTAAAACCAGATGAATTTGAGACGCAAGATATTTTCTCAACTCTTGCTCCGCAAGATTTTATCTCCCCAGATGATATTGAGAACGCAAATCTTATATTAAAAGTTCCTATGGGGAAAGGTGAAATTCTGCGAAGAACCCATATTCAAGAAGATTTTGCTATAAGAAAAGGTGATAAAGTAAAGCTCGTTTTGAATTCAAGCTCAATATACATTGAGTTTCCGGGATTGGCGCTTTCTAATGCAAAGGAAGGAGAAAGGGTTAAGGTCAGAAATCTATCTTCAAACAAAATTATCTATGGCGAAGCAAAGTCAGGAAAAGTTGTAGAAATAAAATAGTATGGGGTGATGATGGTGATGACGAAGGAAGCAAAATTTATAAGAAATTTGGAGAAGAGATCAGAACTTGAAATTCTGAAAGATTTTGGCAAGCTTTTTTCGTTTTTGCTTTTGTTTTCTTTTTCTTGCTCTGCGAAGAGAGAGCCAGAATTTCCGAAAGCGTCAGAAGATCTGATGGAATCAAGAGATTTTGAAAAATCACCCGAAGAAGGTTCTCTATTTTACGAGGGCAGTCCTCTTGCGAATCTATATGCTGATATGAAGGCAAGACGTGTTGGAGATGTGCTTGTTGTGAAAATAGTTGAGAATGTTAAAGCAAAAAACCAGCAGACCAAAGATATGAGCAGAAATTCTGAGATGAAGTACAATATATCTGCCGGAATAACGAAGTCAAAGTTAGATGGTTTTTCTCTTGATGCTGGTGCAGGAGGGAAAAACAACTTCTCTTCAAAAGGTTCGCAAAATAGTGAAAATCAATTTATAGCTACTGTTGGAGCAAGAGTCATAAAGGTTTTCCCATCGGGAAATCTCCTCATAGAAGGAGAAAAATACATAAGACATAACGATGAGGTTCAGAAAATATATGTCAGAGGAATTGTGAGACCCGAAGATATAATGCACGATAACTCTGTTCTCTCAACCTCACTTGTTAATGCGAGGATTGAATATGTATCCGAGGGCGACTTTGCGAAAAAGTTGAGGCAAGGATGGTTGCAAAAAATCCTTGATTTCATCTCACCTTTTTAGCGGGGGGTTGATGGTATGAAAAAAAATAAAACATCTCATTTCCTGACTCATTTTATAGAGGAAAATCAAAAGAGAAGTAAAATCAAGCTTTTATTTTCAGTGCTGGTCTTTTTCATCTTTATTCTGACGCTTTATTCTTATGCTTTTTCGGCGAGAATAAAAGACATTGCAAGCATTGAAGGTGAGAGGGCAAACTTTCTTGTTGGATTCGGGATAGTCGTCGGTCTGCGTGGAACAGGAGATATAATATCTCCGAACCTGACGGTTCAGACACTTGTAAACCTTCTGCAGAAGATGGGAGTGAGACCAGACCCAACAGTTCTGAAAAGTTTCGGAATTATTGCCCCGAGAACTCTTCGCCCAAGAGATTCAGCTCTGTGTATGGTGACCGCTGAGCTTCCTCCATACGCAAAACCCGGTATGAGAATTGATGTTCAGGTCTCAGCAATTGGAGATGCGAGAAGTTTGAGAGGAGGAGAGCTGATCTTAACTCCGCTTTTTGGTCCGGACGGGAAAATCTGGGCTCTTGCACAGGGACAAGTTATAACTGGTGGGAAGGAGATAACTCGCTCACCTTCAACTCTTGTTGGAGGGTTCCCTACCTCGGGAAGAATTCCCAAAGGTGGCATAGTAGAAGGTGAGATAAAAACAACAATTAACGAAAAAAGATTTGTGCGTATTTTTCTTGATTCTGCTGATTTTTCTACTGCAAAGTCGGTCGCTGATGCTATAAATTCGTTTGCTGGATCAACTCTTGCATATGTTCAGGATGCAAGAACTGTTTTTGTAGCAGTTCCAGAAGAATTCACAGGAAGAGTTGCTGAGTTTATCTCTACCATAGAAAATATTGAAGTTCTGCCAGATGCTCCTGCAAGAGTCGTGATAAACGAAAGGACTGGAACTGTGGTTGTAGGAAGAGATGTAGGAATTTCTGAGGTAGCGGTAGCGCATGGAGATATAGTTGTAAAAATAGGGAAAGAGCCTTCGCCCCTGCCCCCGGAGTTTAACACCGCTACCTCAAAATTTGATAAAAGAACAGTAAATATTGTCGGTCCAGCAACTACTGTTGATGAGCTTGTGAGAGAACTTAACAAAATCGGAGCTTCTCCGCAAGATATAATAGCTATTTTGCAGGCGATAAAATCAGCAGGTGCCTTGCACGCACATATTTCAACCCAATAGAAAAATAAAACCTATGAAGGAGATAGGACAAACAAAGGTCAAAACCTTTCCGCTCTGTGTAGATTGCTTGCCACGATCATCTGATAGGCAAAAAGTTATAGATGATGTCTGCTCTGAGTTTGAGTCATTTTTTATAAAGGAGTTTCTGAAAAATGCTTTTGTTATGAGCGGAGAGCTTGCGCAGAACTACGGATATTTCTACAAAGAAATTGTATTAGATACACTCTCCAGAACCTCATCGGTAGGTATAAAGGACTTTCTGAAAAAGGCGATTGAAAATAACCTTGAGTTCATTCAAAACGGCTACATAAAGAAAAAAAGCAGTATCGGAAGATTTTGATTTATAAAATATCACATTCTTTCGGGAGCTGAAACTCCAAGAAGAGAAAGTCCTTTTTTTGTTATCTCCTTTACCATTTCCGAGATAAACAGGCGAGAAAAACTTGTTTCTTCATCATCTGTGAGAATTCTTTTTCTCTGATAAAAGGAGTGAAAAGCAGAAGCAAGAGATAAGAGAAAAGATGTTATTCTGCTCGGTTCCCACAATTTACATGAGACAATAACCTCATCATAAAAAACTGAACAAAGAGCCAAAAGATTTCTCTCTTCTTCTTCATCAAATGTGTTTGACGTCTTTTTTTCAGATTTTAATTTTTCCTTCCATTTTTCGTATCCTGAGAGCATTTTTCTGTTCTCTGCTTCTCTGAAAAGGGAGCATACCCTTGCGTGAGTGTACTGCACATAGTACACAGGATTTTCAAAACTTTTCTTTTTTGCCATATCTATATCAAAGTCAAGAGGAGTATCACAATTTCTTGTAAGATAGATGAATTTTGCTGCGTCTTCTCCTACCTCATCTAAAAGCTCCTCAAGTGTTATATATGTTCCTTCTCTTTTTGACATCTGAACTGATTTTCCACCTTTTATGAGATTTACCATCTGGACTAGTTTGACGATGAACTCTCCTTGAAATCCCGCTATGCGAAGGAATGACTCTATTCTTTTTATGTATCCGTGGTGGTCTGCTCCCCAGACCTGAAACAATATATCGTATTTTCTTTTTATCTTGTCAAGGTGATATGCGCAGTCGTTTCCAAAGTATGTTGGTTTTTTATCACTTTTTATCACAACTCTATCTTTTTCATCTCCAAATTGTGTTGTCCTCAAAAATATAGCCGAATCTTTTTCGTAAATATAATCTTTCATAATTTCCAGAGCGGTTTTGAGAAGTTTTTCAGATACTTCTCTTTCGGACACAAATCTTTTGAATGTTATTCCAAATCTCTCTAATGTTTTTTTGATGTCTTCAAGTATTATGCGTGAGGCGGTAAAACCGAGTTCGTAATCTGAAATTGAGCTGAAATCTTTTATCTTTTCCCTTATTTTCTCTCTCACATCTTCTATGTATTTTCCTTTATACTCCTCTCCTTCTCCTTTTATTGCTTTTCCGAGTTTTTCTATTTGTTCTCCCGCGTCGTTGATGTAGAACTCTCTTTCAACTTCTGCACCGCAGAACTCTGCTATATGTGAAAGAGCGTTCCCAACTGCTGCTATCCTTCCGTGCCCTATGTGAAGTGGACCTGTCGGATTTGCCGATACAAACTCTGCCAAAACCCTTTTGCCTTCAAGAATTTTCGGTCTCTCATAATTCAGAATGAAATTCAAAGATACGCTTGACGGAATTTTAAAGTTTATGAAACCATTTACAACCTGCGGGTTGAACTCTTTGAGATAAGTTGAAATTTCCTCGGCTATCTGGAGAGGAGATTTTTTCATTAAAGGTGAGAGCTTAAACGCTATGTCTGTAAAAAGTTCTCCGTACTTTTCATTTTTCGGTCTTTCTGGATTTGGAACATCGATTTTTATGTTTCTATCTTTTAGGAACTCTTCTATTTTCTCTTTTATTCTCTCTCCTATTGTTTTTTGGTTCACCTTAATTAAAATTTATCTCTTCCGTTCGTTATATGTTGAATTCCGCTGTATTAGAAATGAGAATATTTCAGATTATCTTTTTTCGGTGATTAATTCTACTTTTCCTCCTGCTTTTTCAATCTTTTCTTTTGCAGATTTTGAGAACGCATGTGCCTTCACAACGACCGCCCTTGAAATTTCTCCATCTCCTAAAATCTTGACCGGCTCTCTTAAAGATTTTATAAGACCTTCTTTGAAAAGAACTTCAGGGGTTATCTCATCTGCGGAAACTTTCTCCAGATCTTCAACATTTACCACTTGGTAGTATTTTGGGAACTTTGACCTAAAGCCCCTTTTAGGAATTCTTCTTATAAAAGGTGTTTGCCCACCTTCAAACCATGGTGGAGGAAGTGTCCCTCTCTGCCCTTGTCCTTTATGTCCTCTTCCAGATGTTTTCCCGTGTGTTCCATACCCCCTTCCGACTCTCTTTTTTCTGTGCGTTGCCCCATGCGGAGGTCTCAAAGCAGAAAGCATAAATTGATTTTTTAATCAAAGAGATTCCCATTTTCTTTTTTTCCGTTATTTTACTTTTCCCTGCTTAATTTATTTTCAAAATTTCTGTACACGATTATTATGAAGAGAATAAAAATCGGTATAGTTTCGCCTTATTTTTTCCCACATGTAGGTGGTGTTTCAAATCATGTGTGGTGGCAGTATGTTATGTTGAAAAAGCGAGGTTTAGATGTAAAAATCATATGCCCGAATTTTGGAAAAAGTGAGTATGATTGCGAAGATGTCATAAAGTTAGGAAGACCAATTCCTTTGATTTATAATGGTTCCTTAACTTTCATATCTTTTGCCTTCAAAGCAGGAAAGATTATTGAAAGTGAAAAATTTGATATAATTCATGTTCATGAGCCATATAATCCTTTTTCTCTTTGGTTTCTGAGAAATTCTCAAAAAAGTGTAGGAACTTTTCATGTTTTCAGGGAGGAGCCGGAAAAGATAGTGGTGGCTATGGGGGAGCCATTCTTGAAGTTGATGAGGAAATCTTTATCTATTGCTATTGCTGTTTCAAAAACCGCTGCGAAGATTGTGAAAGATATATTCAAAGTTCCGGAGCAGAAGATAATGGTCGTTCCGAACGGGATAAATTATGAGCTTTTCGCTAATGCTGAACCACTTGAAAAACTGCGCGATGGCAAATTCAATGTTTTGTTCGTCGGACGACTTGAACCACGAAAAGGCGTAAAACACCTCATAAGAGCTTACAGAATCTTCAAAAAAATTGTACCTCAATCCCGCCTTATAATAGTCGGAAAAGGAATGAAAACATACTACATGTCATTCTTAACAGAAGATATAGAGCAAAATGTGATATTTATGGATAATGTCTCTTCCGAAGTCCTTCCAAGGATATATAAATCAGCAGACATATGTGTTTTCCCTTCAACCCGTGGAGAAAGTTTTGGAATAGTCATACTTGAAGCGCTTGCATCAGGAAAACCTGTAATAGCAGGTAATGCAGAAGGATATATTGAACTTCTACAAAATGGCGAATACGGAATAGTGGTAGACCCACGAGATGAGGACTCTCTTGCAAGAGCTATGGTTGACCTCTATTACAGAGAAGATTTGAGATACTCTCTGGCACAAAAAGGAAAAAATTACGCTTCTCAATTTGATTGGAAAAAAGTTATAGAAAAAATCATCAATATTTATTTATCAGATGTCATCAGAATAGATTGATTTTTGCAAAATCAATTGCAAGATAATAATAGTCAATCTATCTACTTTTTGTTTGAGAATAATTTCAAAAGTATTAACTTTATATATATTTTTCAGTATGTTGAAAGGAGAAAAAATATTTTTAGCTTCCCTGTTTTTCTCTCTTTCTTTTTATTTTTCCATGACACATTGCAGTAGTAATAACAGCAGTAGTAATGGTAATAGCGGTAATTTAGAAATTGTTTGCTCAGAAGATAACCCGCAGATTTTCAAAGTTGTTGAGATACAGCCAGATAAGCTTTGGACAGATACAGGAATAATCTTGAAGAAAGGTTATGATGTTTTGATTGAAATAGATGATGAGAGAACTTTCGGGAAAGATGAAGTTAATTTTTCAAATCCTGTGATATTTGCCGGTCAAGATGCGGTCATATTCAAAATAGGAGAAAGCGGTGTTCCTCAACCTGTGGGAGAAGTCGCTCGATTTACCGCAGCGTCAGAACACGAGAACCAGAAAATATTTTTGGGCTGGAACTCAATTGAACCCCTTGTGAGAAAAAAGCAAAATGAAAGCGGAGAGGAAATCATAGAAAAACCATCTCCTATAACAGCTGTGATAAAAGTATTTATACCAGAGACATCAAAGACCATAAGGAGAACAGCCCTTTTGGCTCCTGTTAATAATTTCTGGACAGATGAAACAAACCCGCGATTTTATTGGGATGCGGTTGACAACGCCATAAGATACATATTTCAAATATCTGATTACCCAGATTTCAGAAGAATAATTGAAACAGTTGAGATATCTGCTTCCGGTGGGCAAGCAAATCCCGTATCTGTTGTGGGTGGCGGAACGCAACAGAATGTCCAATTTAACCTTCGCGAAGGAATATACTGGTGGAGAGTGAGAACGCAGGTTAATCTCGGAAGATCTCTCAATCCCGTTCCTGTTTGGTCATGCTGGTCTGAACCATTCAGGTTAGGAGTTGAGCTCGGAACTCCTCCACAACCACCCACCTTTTTATCTCCGACAACTCTTGATGTTTTCAAGCCAGGAGATACTATAAACTTTGAATTTACCACACAAGATGACCCTTCTTTTGTTTTCTGGAGGATGAGACATGTTGTTTCTGAGTGCGACCAGCAACCTTCAATCAATCCAAATGACCCGAATTCTGGAAATCCTACTCCATGGCATATTTTCAGAGTAAAATTAGGTGAGGGGAACATAAAGGAAATTCCCAATCTTATCGGATACTACAAATATGAAAATCTTGAGAGGGGAAATCACCTTTTCAGAGTTGAGGTAAAAGATGCGAACGACCAGACAGGAGTTGGAATAAGGAGTTCAGATTTCAGGGTTTCTGTTGGATGTGAGGAAGAATCTCAAGGGTCCGCAACTCAACCTTCACAGGGAGGGCAAAGCGGAGGAGGGCAGAATCAACCCGGAGGGGGTGGACAAGCTCAACCCGGCGGATGAAATCCTTTCACTTGCCAAGTTCTTTTTTTAGTTCCTTGTAAGCTTTTTCTATTTCTTCAATACTTGCTTCATCTTCAAGTGTAGTTATATCTCCGATTTTCGCTTCTGTGAAAACTGCTTTCAGTAATCTTCTCATGATTTTTCCACTCCTTGTTTTGGGAAGCTTAGTTATAAACACAATATCTTTTGGAACCGCTATCGGTCCTACGACTTTTCTTACCATTTCTTTGAGTTTTTCTCTGAGCGCATCAGATGGAGATACTCCTTCTTTCAGTATAACAAAGGCGATTGGTACCTCTCCCTTTTCTTTGTCTTCTATTCCGACTACTGCTGATTCAGCAACTCCTTCGTATCCTGTAAGAGCTGATTCTATCTCATATGTTCCAAGTCGGTGCCCTGCTACTTTTATCACTTCATCTGCTCTTCCAAGGACCCATATATAGCCATCTTGGTCTTGGACTGCAAAGTCGCCTGTGTAGAAACAGTCGGAAAATCTTTTCCAGTATGTTTCTTCATATCTTCTGTCGTCTTTCCATATTGTAAGGGGCATTCCGGGAAACGGAGTATCTATTACTAAAAATCCTTTTTCTTCCGGCTCGACATAAGAGCCATCTTGTCTTCTTATGCTCACAGATACTCCCGGAATAGGCATACCGTTAGTTCCAGGCTTCATAGGTATAAGTTCCCACCCTGGTGTGTGAGATATAATTATTCCTCCTGTTTCTGTCATCCACCATGTTGAACCTGCGATACATTTTCTTTTTCCGATTTTTTCGAAGAACCATCTCCACGCTTCTGGATTTATCGGCTCTCCGACCGAATGCAAGATCCTCAAAGATTCAAGGTTGTATTTTTTCACATTTTCTTCTGGATACTTCATAAGCGATCTTATCGCCGTTGGGGAAGTGTAGAATATGCTTACTTTGTATTTTTCTATTATTTCCCACCATATTCCGGGGTGAGGATAATCGGGAGTTCCTTCATACATAACCTGTGTTGCGCCAACCATCATGGGACCAAAGACAATATAGGAGTGTCCGGTTATCCATCCTATATCTGCTGTGCACCAGAAGATGTCTTCGTCTTTTATATCAAATATCCATTTCATAGTAGCCCACAAAAGAGTCATATATCCGCCTGTATCTCTTACTATTCCCTTTGGTTTCCCAGTTGTTCCTGATGTGTAGAGTATAAACAGGGGATCGTAGGAGTTCATCTCTTCTGGTTCAACAAAGGCATCTGATGGGATATCTTTTATCAAATCATCTGCGAATATATCTTTTTTGTCTTTTGACCATCCTTCCCCCAATCTTCTGAAGACAACGATTTTTTCTATGTTTGAGTTTGAGGTAGCTTCTTGAACATTTTTCTGCAGGAAAATCTTTTTACCTCTACGCATGTATCCATCTGCTGTTATTAATATTTTTGAGCCGGAGTCATCAATTCTGTCTTTGAGTGCTTGTGATCCGAAGCCAGAAAAGACAACCGAGAATATAACACCTATTCGTGAGAGCGCTAACATTGTAGCTGGAAGTTCTGGAATCATGGGCATATATATTGTCACAGTATCTCCTTTTTTCAGACCGAGATTATTTTTGAAAGCAAAAGATAGAGAATTTACCATTTTGAAAAAGTCGTTGTATGTCAGAATTCTTTCTTTTTTATCTTCTCCGAGCCATATCAGAGCGATTTTATCTTTTTTACCTTTCTTTATTTGTGAATCAACACAGAGGTATGAGGCATTTATTTTTCCATCTGGGAACCATTTTAAAAACGGGATTTTACCTTCGTATGCTTTTTGGGGTTTTTTAAACCAATCTAAATTATGAGCTATGCTGAGCCAGAAACTTTCTTTGATCGTCTCTTTGTGTTTTGATTTGTATTCTTCGGGGGAGACGAATTTCCAATTTTCAACCGTTATTTTTTCATCAAAAGGCAATTTTTTTTCTTCTGTTTCCGGCATTTTGTGGACCTCCAAGAAAAATTTTGTTCTTCAAAATAATAAGGTTAGTAATTTATACTTTGTTTTTGCTGGAATTATTCTTCTATGCCGAATTGTCTATTGATTTTGTATTTTTCGCGCAGATTTTCGGCGTATTCAGCGAACTTTTGAAAATCCCAGTAGCCGATATTCAGGTTGGCAAGGTCTACTTTCCATTCTCCGTCCTTCCGAACCCAAGAGTATAATTTCAGAAGTTTTCCGAAAGGTGTTCTGACGACCACAAGATCAATCCATCTTTTAGGGCTTTTATAAATGGTTATGCCGTCCAGAACTTCTTGCCTAAATCCTTCGTAGCTTTTTACGGGAAAATACTTCTTCCTTTCCATACGGGATCACACCCCTTTTTCAGATATATTTTAAGCCATTATTTAATGGATTTCAGTTCGGACATATTGCAACCCTACTGGTGATTAACAAGTTTAAAATTCCTCTTTGGTCTATTAAAAATTCTTACACGCCTACCAGAAGGCAAAATTTTAAGCGGTTTAAATTCCTCTTTGGCATATTAAAACCAGGTTCTCCGCATCCAGAATACATCAGAAGACCTGCGTTTAAATTCCTCTTTGGCATATTAAAACAAGGAAGGGGAAAGGATATTTTCAGAGAAGTTCAGCGAGGTTTAAATTCCTCTTTGGCATATTAAAACGGTCTTTTTGCTCAAAGCCCAGACCTCTTTCTGCATCTGTTTAAATTCCTCTTTGGCATATTAAAACCATAACAATATTTCTTATTGCAGACGCAAAGTTCTGGTTTAAATTCCTCTTTGGCATATTAAAACAGACACTGAAATTTCAGCCGATGTGTAGCAAATATACGTTTAAATTCCTCTTTGGCATATTAAAACCTCGTTCTCAAATATCTCCTCTTCAAGGGAAACAAGTGTTTAAATTCCTCTTTGGCATATTAAAACAACAAAATTTCCACTCCCATCTGTTTTTCCTATGATGGTTTAAATTCCTCTTTGGCATATTAAAACCCAGCCATAATTCTCTTGCAAAATCTTGTAAAATTCAGTTTAAATTCCTCTTTGGCATATTAAAACAACAGGAATGGGCAGAAAGGAAAATTAAAAGAGAAATAAGTTTAAATTCCTCTTTGGCATATTAAAACAAAATAAGAACTAAAAAGAACGGAGAATATGAAATAGGTTTAAATTCCTCTTTGGCATATTAAAACTAAGCTAACTCAGATTGAGCAGAACACAAGAAATAAGTTTAAATTCCTCTTTGGCATATTAAAACTACTCTGTG
>JAUQOU010000040.1 GCA_030550715.1 bacterium
CAAAAACAAAATGTTAGATTTCTATTAATAAATTACAACTTTTTTAGCTTGTTCTGAGTTTCTGAATTAGCTCAAAGGTTGAACGCTTCGGGTCCTTTTCACTTTTTCAAAATCATTTTTCCTTTATAGCAGTTTCTCTGAGGTATATGTAAGCGAGAAAAAGGATTGTGAAGAAGAACAAGATTTCAAAAAATCCGAATTTTCCTAAATCTTTGACCAGAGGGACATACGGGAAAAGTAGTGCTACCTCTATATCAAATATGAGAAAAGCGAGGGCGTATATGTAGAATTTTACAGGAAGGCGATTGTAGGCAGGCTGGAGCGGTTTCATTCCACTTTCAAACGGGAGATACTTATCTTTTTCAACCATTTTTGGTTTTTCGGAAAGTATAATATGAAGGATAACCATTGCAACCCCTATAAAAACAGCTAAAAAGAAGTAAATCATAACGAAAATTATCTTATCCATAACAAAAGAGAAATTTTATCAGATAGAGTAAAACATAGATATTTTCACTTTTTTTGAGGAGCGTTATCAGTTGAGTTTATAGCTTTACAGCCGAAATAAAAATCGGAAAAACAAAGCTACTTTACCTACTTTGTACAGACAACTTTATAGTGAGATTTGTTTATCTCTCCGTAATCGTGAACTGAAAGACCAACCTTATTGCAATATCTTAGAACCTCCTCTTGTGATACCCTATCTTCATAAGGCGGTCCCCAATCTTCAACCTGCTTTTTCCACTCAAGTATGACTATTTTTCCTTTGCTTTTAGTTATTCTCTTTACCTCTTCAAGAAATTTTATCGGGTCATGATTTTCATGTAAAACGAATGCGCACAGGGTAAAATCTCCTGTTTCATCTTCTACCGGAAAATCATAATCACTTTTTGCAAGTAGAGTAACCACATTTTCTGGAACCCCCTTTTGTTTGAGAATCTCAAGCATTTCCTGCTGAACATCAATAGCATAAACTTTACCGTTCTTCCCAACTATTTTTGACGCAGGAATTGTAAAATATCCGCTTCCACATCCAACATCTATAAAATTCATTCCCTCCCTCAAACCAAGAGTTATTAAGATTTCCTCCGCGGGAAGGAGCTTTTTTCTTCTCTCATCATGAAGACGAAAAGCATTTTTCGGATCAAATTTCCCTTCCATAGCACAAAAACAAAATTCTAATTTTTCACCATCTATTTTATTCTTCTTTCAATTCTATTTTTATGCTCACAGCTCCTCTGAAATCTCCCTCCCTATATCCAATAGCTTTATCTTCGGGGTACCTTCTCTTCAAAAAACTTTTTATCTCATCTGATAAAAGTTTCTCTTCTCCGTGACACGGAAGGCACATGGGCTGAATTACAATAGGACTAAAATATCTCAAATATTTTCTTTCTCCCTCTTTTACTAATTCAAAGTATTCCTTTGGGAGCTTCCCGTCTTTGTTCATTTTGTCTAACTTTTTGAGTATTTCTAACTCGTATTGGTCTGGGGAATTTAATTTATTTCTGGGTTTTTCGCTTACTCTTCTGATATATAAGTTGTATTTTTCCTGGTAGTACTTTTTAGTAATTTCCTGAGCCATATCAGAACATACGCTTATAGCATTTTGATATCCTCCTTTACCTATTTCTTCTAAGAGAACTTGCAATAAACCCCTTTTTAGATCATCAGCAGCTCTTCTTGCTAAATCAATATATCTTTGATTCACCTCTTGAGACACAATGAAAAAAGAAAAGAAGTAAAAGTAAAGCATAATAAATAGCTTCTCTTTCTCTTTTTACATGAAAGATAATATCGGTTATCGTACAGATTTTCAATTGCAAAAAAACTTACTGCAGAACAAAGTTTTAAGGGTCTTTGAGATTAAATTACGAAGATAAGATGAAAGAAACTTTTTTCTACCTGACGATGATTTTGTTTCTTTTTATTTTCATTCCAAAGAGCTTTGGTAAAGATATAAGCACAGACGAGCTGAAAAGATTGCTTGAAGAAAGGAAAAATGGAAAAGAAAAATTTTTTCTAATTGATGTGAGAACAGAAGAAGAACACAAAGAAGGTCATATTCCCGGAACTGACCTTAACATACCACACGATAAAATAGAAAGTATAAAGAACATAATACAAAACAAAGAAACAAAGCTGATTTTGTATTGCAGATCTGGAAGGAGGTCGCAGATAGCAAAAGAAACTTTGAAAAAACTTGGTTATAAAAACGTCATCAATGCAGGTGGGATAAAAGATTGGAAATACGAGATTCAAAAGGGAAAATCAAATAACTTTTTGCAGTAATTTTCAGAATCCTAAACCTATACCGAAATATATTCTAAAAGGAGCTTTAAGAGGGTCCTGAAAACCTCGCGATATCGCGGAGTATAAAACAAATTGATAAACATAAAAAGCACTCCCATAAAAAAACATAGCTACAGAACCAGAACACCAAAACCCGTTATCTGAACAAAAAGCAAAGTCAAAACTCTCATTTTTTTGTCTGAATTGAAAAGAATTGAAAATAAAACCAAGAGAAAATTTATGAAAAGAAAAACCAGAAAATAAAGGTATGTATCCATACCACAAATCAAAAGAAGAAATAAAATCACCTTGCAAGAATTTATCTCCAAAGAAAACCTGGAGATAACCCAAATATGCATCTCTGAACTCATCAAAAATATCAACATTTCGGAAGGTATATCCCCCGAGAAACTGCAAACCCAAAAGTATATTCCTTTGAAAACCTATTGGAAGAGAGTATATCGCTCCCAGAATTCCTAATAAGTTTTGCGAAAAATAATTAGATGATGTTAAAAGTTCTCTTACTTCAAACTGCTTTAAAGATTCTTCAAAAGTAGTATAGAAAGCTTGGGATTCCAGAGAGAAAAAAAGCTGAAAAGGTCCCAAAGGAGATGGGATAGGAAAAGAAGAAGAAAAAGCACCGAAAAACCTGCCCGAACGAGCAGAAAATTCCTGAGAAAACGGAGTGATAACTAAACCGCTCAACTTAGCACTCACAGAGTAAAATTCGCCGAAACTACCCAGTAGAAATTGAAATGATGGTCTTCTCGGTCCAATTATAACAGGAAAGAGGATTTGTCCCCCGAAAAGAAAATCAAATATGCTGTATGCCTGCGATATGTTGAGAGTTGCTCCTGATGCCACAGGTACTGCTTTTATATTTGCTGAACCGGCAAAAAGTGAGGGGATAAAACTCCTGAAATGATAAGAAGAAAGTTGAGTAGCAATCTGCCATGAACCACGAAATCCCAAAAATCCCGCTCCTCCAAGGTCAAACCTACCTAACCTATCAATTGATTCACCCTGCAAAGACACCCCAAAAATATCAAGTGGAATGAAAAAATTCTGCGAAGTAGATGTGAGAAGAGGAGATAGAGAAAGTCCGAAAATAGGAAGTATAAGGGGAGACGAAAGCTTCAAAGGTCCTACTTTTTCTCCTCTATAATCAGATAATTTCTCGGGCTCTTCTTTATTTTCTGTATCAGATTGAGATTCCGACATAGTAGATCCCTTTTCGCCAGAGTCCAGAGAAACGATATGAAAATCATCTTCTTCACTTTCATTTTTTAGTTCTGGAAATATTTTTCCCTTATAGTCAGTTGGAGTATAAACAAGTATCCAGTTTTCTCTTCCGGGCTTTAGTTTTCTTACTCTGAATCCCTCTGGTTCAAAGGAAACATAGAAAAGCTCTCCTGAAGAAGAGCCGAACGAAGGGAACAAAGCTCCTGAAATCTCCTCGGTAATTTTCCACAAATCCCCAGATACTATGTCTGTGGCATAGATATTGAAAACCCCATCTCTATCCGATGAAAATAAAATGAGATTATCTGAAATGAAGATAGGTTCTCTTTCCTCATATATATCTTGAGTTATAAAAGTTAATTCGTTCTCATCTTTTATATTTCTCTTTGTTGAATCTATGAGAACTATATCTTGAGTTTTGCCATTAAAGTACGCTGAAACAATAAACTTGCCATCTTGAGAAAAAGAAGGAAAAGTGAATTGTTTTCCTTCGTGAAAATCTGTAATTCTTTCCTCTTTACCTGATTCAAGGTCATACAAAAAAATATTTCTTGAATCAATTTCATTTTTCACATAGAGAAGCTTTTTTCCGTCGGGAGAAAAAGCTGGATGAGAAGCTCTTTTAGCCACATCTTTCAAATCCTTTACTTTGACTCTCAAAACTCCATCTTTTTGTTCATACTCTAACCTACCTAACGATAGCTGAAAATATGACTCCGGAACAGAACCGAAGAACAAAAACTCTCTTGTAGGTTTTGAAAAAGATATTGCTATATGTGTACCACTTAAAGCGTAAGAATCAACATTAAAAAAGATTCTCTGCGCTTTTGAACCGGGCGAATCATAAAAAGTAAGAAATCTATCCTGAACAACGAAAAATCCCGTAGTATAAGGTTTCGGATAAGAAACATAGTATATATTCCTTTTGTAAAGACCTATTTTTTGCTTTTCAAGTGGAACGATTTCACCTCTGAATTTCCCCTGACTTTCTTCAAACCTTTTTATCTGCTCCGCGTATCTTTCAGATAGCCAATCTCTCCACTCTTTTTCAAGTTCTTCCATTTTTTTAGATGTAGCGTACTCAAAAGCTGATTCATAAGAGAAATTAAAAAATCCAGAGGAGTAATCCATAACTTTTCTCAGTGCATCCCATCCATACCTATCTTTTATGAAATTGAGGAAAGAAAAGCCGTGATTATAGACGATTTCACCTTCCCATGCGGTCTTTGCTTCAAAGTTCCAGAGTTTATTAAGCGGATAGAGCTTTCCGTAATAAAGCAGAGTTCTTAAAAACATGTCTCTATAAGAATCAAGAGAATCATATCCGAGTTCCTGAGTGACAAGCTGAGCTATTCCTTCGGTAAAATAAGATGGTTCAGAATACGGAACTTGTCCAAAGGTGAATCCGCCGATAAGTGTAGGTTTTCTCTCTATATTCCCGATAGAACAGCCCTTATATATGGCACAGAACAGCCCTCCTTGAATCAGGAAAGAAGGAAAGTATCTTGAAGTTTTTTTGACTTTTCTCAGTGCGACTATGTGAGCGAACTCATGAGTGATAACTCCTTCAAGCCACGGATGCCTTCCTCTTAAAGGTACATAGTAAATATCCGCAGCAAATATGAAAATCTGGTCCAAAATCTCAAGAGCGAACCCATTACCTATATCATCTATATCAATAATTACCACATGCGTTTTTCTATCAAGTGGGTTCCCAAGAATAGAAGTCACCGCAGGATAAGTTCTCTCTTCGAGAACCTTAGCAGTTCTTTGAGCAAAATTTTCGAGTCCATCATAATAATATATCACGAAATGAGTTGTCTCAATGCTATACCATGTCTTCACAAGATTGAAATTCAGAAAAAAGTAGAGTATGAAAAAAGACATAACCGGAAAACAAAAAAGTAAATAGAGATGAATAAATTATGAAAAAATCGGGAGATTTTCAAATATATCAGCAATTCAATAATCAAATACAGCAATAGATATTCCTTCTGTTTTGGATTTCCAGTTAGGAACGAATAATTTCTTTCCGTTTAGTTCAAGTTTTACAGACCTTCTCAAATCTGTACCGATAAAATAATCTATCTCTTCTAAAAGGGGCAAAGATGAAAAAGCTCCTCTCTTGAAACTTGTTTTCCCATCTTCATCAATATCTCTGAAAAAGAACGCCACTGTTGTTTGCTCTGGAATTATGCTTTCATCTGGAATAGGCGTATCATCTATAAAAACCTTGTCTCTTCCAAGATATACTGCTTTATTAGAAGAAAATAAAACAACAATAGAATAATTATCAGAGAATTTCGCTTGGGATTTTATTATATTACCTATAAATCCTTCTCCGCGTCCCAATGTTCTCATATAAACCGTAAAGTTTGATCGCAAAAAAGGTTGTCTGTAATAGTGATACTTTACTCCATCATATTCAAAGTAAAATTCATAGTATTTTTCTTTTTCTGCTTTAAAAACACCCCAATACCCTTGTGAATCTGTAATGAAACATGCAACAGGATTTTGAGATAATCTGAAACCTGTATTTTTATCTACCTCATAGATCTGGATGGCAACTCCCGTTATAGGTTCATTTTCTGCAAGTGATATAACTTTACCGGAAAGATAAATATCTGGACTATCCTGAATATCTATTTTTTGAGGAGTTAAACCATCGTTGAAGAACTCAAAAACATATCTGAACGCTTCCGCAGATGATACAACTTCAAGGTGGTCTGCTCCTTTTATGACCACATTTTTGGCTCCCCTTATCTCTCCCTGACCAACGAGAGTGTCAGAACCACCCCATAGAGCCATAACGCTTACTCCAGCGGGAAACGAAACGTTCCTGAAACTTCCGGCATGGACATAATGTGCAACCTTATCTTTGTTCTCTTGAAGGTAAAGAGAGCAGAGAGCTCCACCGAGCGAATGGCACACAAGATCTACCGACCTCTCTTTTCTCTCCTCCAAAACTTTATTTATTTTCTCTTGAAGTTCAGGAAGAGCGGATTTGACATCTGAGTTTGATGTGTTCCAATCAAAAATGATAATATCTTGCTGGCAGTATCCATTTTCAAGAAACCTTTGAATCATATTTGAGAAGTTATCACCTCCTCCCATAAAGCCGTGGACAAAAACAATAGGTCTTTTACCGCTTCGGCACTCCGAGAGTTCATCTGCTGATGATGTCTTGCAAAATTTCCCACCGTCTGATGAGATTGAACTACTTTCTTGACAAGATAAAAGATGAATAGACAGAAAAATAAAAAATGCAAAATTGAAGCAATTCAGCATAATCATAAAAATTCAGCAAATTTTTACTAAAATAATAATCAAAGCAAAAAATTAATCATAATACTGAATTCCCTCAACTTTTAAAATAATGAAGGGAAAATTTTTTAGGAATAAACCTTCCAGAAATGGAATATGATATAGCAAAAATTAACTTCATATTTGGTATAATTTCTGTTGTATCAATTTTTGTTTCGGTAATATTTTTTCTTCTGTCAGGTGAAAAGGAATTAAAAGAGGAAGATATAAAGAGAATCGAAAAAGAAAAATCAAGTTTTTCTGAACATTTTCAGAAAATATATGATATTTTAGGAAGTTGGATCTACTGGATAGCGAATAAAATGAGCTTCGCTTATAATCTCAATCCTAATGTCATCTCACTTTTAGGTCTTTTATCTGGAATAATTGGCTCTATTCTTATAATCCCCGGGTTCTTTTCGGCAGGAGGAATTCTCATAATTTTGGGAGGAATATTTGATGTAGTAGATGGAAAAGTCGCAAGAGAAAAAAGGCAGGAGAGAAAAACAGGTGCTCTAACCGACTCAGTTCTTGATAGAATAAGTGAAATATTCATGTTCTCCTCTCTCCTCATATTTTTTGAATTCAGAAAAAGTATATTTTTCTCTGTCTTATCTGCTCTGAGTATGGCTTTTTCTTTACTTGTAAGCTATGTCAGAGCAAGAGGAGAATCACTCGGAGTAAAAGTATCAGAAGGAAGCATCAGAAGACCGGAAAGAGTAACAATTCTCTCTATTTCTCTCATTCTCGAATCACTATCTCACTTTATCACAGGAAAGATAATTTTTATCCCTCTTGCTCTGATAGTAATTTTCATCGGCTCATTTATAACTTCAATAGATAGGTTCAGAAAGGTCTTCAAAGAACTTGAAAGAGAAGAAACGAAAGATAAATAAAAAAAGAAAAAATTTTCAGATATATAAAACGAAAGATTTGAGGAGATAAAATAAATTGATATGCCCGTATTGAAGATAGATGGTAAAGAGGTAGAAGTTGAGAAGGGAACGAACCTTATTTTAGCAGCTTTGAAAGCAGGTGTTTATATACCGCACTACTGCTACCACCCACTCCTGCCTGTTGTCGCACAATGTAGAATGTGTCTTGTAAAAATAGAGGGAACTCCAAAACCAACACCAGCTTGTACCGTTTATGTAGATAAAGATATGGTTGTTGATACTCAAAATGAGCAAGTGAAAAAGATAAGAAACACAGTTCTTGAACTTCTGCTTCAACATCATCCGGTAGATTGTCCTGTTTGCCCAAGGTCAGGTGAGTGCGATCTCCAGAACTTCACATATATATGGGGACCAGAACAAAAAAGATACGATGGAGCAAGAAGGTTGAAGGGCTGGTCAAGAGTTTCAGAAAAAATTCTTCTTTTCAAAGAAAGATGCGTTCTATGTACAAGATGTGTGAGATTTCTTGAAAAGTACTCAAACAGCGAAATTCAGGTGACAAGAAGAGCATTCACATCAGACCTCATGATATTTCCCGAGAAATTTGCAGGAAGTAATTATTCTGGGAACATAATTGACCTTTGTCCAGTAGGAGCGTTAGTAGATGAAGCGAGCAACTTTATGCCTCGCTCGTGGAGATTAAAAAAAGCTCTCACACGTTGCGCACTCTGCGAGAAAGGATGCAGAATAATCGTTGAAGCCTGGAAAGGAGAAATAGTAAGAGTGAAAACATTTGATAACATGTTAGATAAAGCAGAAAAACATCTGTACTCAAAGGTTGAACTTATCCAACCGTCATACGAAGAAATAGAAGGTATAGAAGAAATAGGAGAACATTCGTATGAAAAACTCTACTCCGAAGACCTTATGATATGTGATATAGGGAGGTGGGGCTGGAGAGAGTTTTTCTATCCACGAGATACAAAAATAATGGTAGCAGAAAATGGTGAAAAAAAAGAAATAGATTGGGAATCTTGCAAAACAATTTTAAAGACGTTCTCAGAATATGAAAAGAAAGCTATTTTCATCACTCCTTTCGCTACAAACGAAGAGATGCTAACTTTTTCAGAACTCGCAGAAAAGTCAAAATCAAAAATCTCTGTTCTACCACCAATAATTAAGCAAGGAGATAAAATACTTCTCAAGGATATAAGAGCTCCAAATGTAAAGGGTGGAGAAAAAATAATAGGAGGAGTAAAGCAGGAGTTAATTGATGGTGCGAAAAATGGAGAATTTTCTGCTGTGCTATTTTACGGTCTTGGAGCAGATAAAACCAAACTGAACATAGAAAACATAAAGGCGAAGCTTTTGATCATAATTGACAATAAAGCCCCAGAACCAAATGGGAACCGCTTTATTTTTATCCCGGCAACGCTACCGTACGAGAAAAGAGGAACTTACGAATTTGAGGGAAATTCCAAAAGAATCTATCCTGTTGTTGAAAGGAGACCAAATGAAACAGAGGTTGCAAAATTCCTCATTTCTATTTCATAATCTGCCTTTCAAAAGGTTGTATATAAAAGATAATAGGTCAGACGACATCTGCTTCTCCTCTGGGGACAACTATCTCTCCTTGCTGTTCCAGCCTCCTTATAACTTTTAAAATTTCCTGCTGTGCTTTCTCTACATCAATTCGTCTCACAGGTGGCATTGTCTCAAGTTCCTCCACCATAACTTTTCGCGCTCTTTCACTCATAGCTCCCAAAATCTTCCTCTTTACTGTCTCTGAAGCGCCTTTCAGTGCCTTCAAAAGAACCTCCCTATCAACCTCTCTGAGAATTAAGCTTATATACCTATCGTGAATCTTGACTATATCATCAAATGTGAACATTCTCTGTTTTATCTCCTCAGCAAGCTCAGGATTTTGCTTTTCAATCCTATCAAGGAGTTCCTTTTCAAGCCCAGGAGGGGCATTCATAACGATTTCTGCAAGAGCATTTACTCCCCCTACCCTCTTTGTAGCTCCTATGGTTCTGTATTCCTCATCAAGAACAATCCCTATCTCATCTACCACACCAGGGGCTAATCTATCTAATTTTGCCATCCTTTCAAGAACCTCTCCGTAAATATCTTTCGGCAAGTATTGGAGGACTTCTATAGCTTTTTTCGGGTCAAGATAAGCGAGGACAACAGCCATAGTTTGAGGATGCTCTTTCTTTATAAAATTAGCAATGGATTGGGCATCAAGGTCATGGAGAACTCCTAAACCTGTATCTCCCCCACTGATTTTCAAGAATATTTTGAGACGCTCCATTATCGCAGCTGCTTTTGCTGGACCAAAAACATTTGTAAGAAGTTTCTGAATAAACTCTAACCCAGACCCTGCTAAGACATCTTGCCTCGTTTCCTTTATGAAGTCATCTAAAACTTCCTTGACAAGCTTTTTGGGAATGACATCAAGAGAGATCATCTCTTCTGTTATCTTCTGAATTTCTTCTTCTGTGAGCATTTTGAGAATCTCCGATGCTTGTTCTTCTCCAAGAGCTCTGAGCAAAATGGCAACTTTCCTCGCTCCTTTTATCTTCCTGCCCTGTGAATTTTTTTCATCAGTTTTCACTTCCTGCTTCTCATTTTTTCTCTCTGCATCATCTTTTGGTTTAACCTGTGTCTGTGCAGTATTCACAGGCGTTGTTTCTTGCCTGGTTTTCTGAGAAGGTTTTTCCTCCTTCAAAAGCTTCATTATATTTAAATTTTAATCATTTCTTATCGGTTTTTATTTTCGATCAAAGCATTTTTACTTACCTGTAATTTTTCTAAACAGCATCTTTATTGGGTCAAAATATCTATCTGCAACCCTTTCCTTCATAGGAATTATAGCGTTATCTGTTATGTGAATTTCTTCTGGACATACCTCAGTACAGCACTTTGTTATATTGCAATACATTATACCTGCCTCTTCTTTAAGCCAGCTTATCCTATCAACAGAATCCATCGGATGTGTCTCAAGGTAAGCAGAGAAAACAAGATACGCCGGTCCCACAAATTTGTCAAAGAGCTGATGTTCTCTGAGAACATGGCAGACATCAAGACACAAAGCACATTCTATACATTTTCTGAACTCTCTACCTTTTTCAATATCTTCATCTTTCATGATCCATGAGGCATCTTTACGAGGTTTAAAGCCGACATCTTTTATTATTTTTCTGCGTGTTCTCAAATTCCATGATGTATCAGCAACAAGGTCTTTTATGTGAGGATAAGCCCGCAAGGGCTCAACCTTTATAGGTTGAGATAAATGCTCCACTCTCGTTTTACACATCAAAGATGGCTTCCCGTTTATTTCAGCTGCACAAGAACCACACTTCGCCGCCTTACAGTTCCACCTTACAGATAAATCCCCTTCAAATCTGCTCTGTATGTATAGAACACCATCAAGAACAACCATACCCTCCTGATACGGTACTTCATACTCTTTAAAAGCTCCCTCTCCTCTCTCTCCTCTGAAAATGAGAAACTTCACCATCTCTTTGTTGTTCATCTCCAAGCCCTCCCGTAAGAAAAATTGAAATCGTTTTTATTTTATCAATAATGCAATTTTTTAAGTTATGGACTGAAAATTTTCCTTACACTTAATTCTCGATCTCCTGAAACCTTCGGTAATTTTAAAATTTCTTCGTAGGAAATGGTGAGAAAAGAAAAACTAAATAAGGAAACAGAAAATGAAACAGAAAAGAAAGTAGATGATAAGAGCAAACGAAAAATCCTCGAGAAAATCCCTTGTGTTTTTGAATTTATCAACTATATTTCATCAAGAAATTTTTCAGATAACACAAAAAGAGCTTATATAACTGACCTTGAAGATTTTTTCAACTTCATCAAAAAAGATGTTGAAAGTATCAGAACAGAAGATATAGAAAACTATATAAAGTATCTTGTGAAATCAGGGAAAGAAGACACTACCGTGGAAAGAAAACTCGCAACTTTGAAATCATTTTTCAGATTCCTTGAAGAGAAAAACATAATAGAATTTAATCCAGCAGAGATAATCCCTTTCAGAAAAAGGAAAAAGAAAATCCCAGATTCAATAGATGAAGATGAGGTAGTTGAAATTATTGAAGCCGAGAAAAAAAGAGATAGAGCTATTTTAGCTATGCTTTACGGATGCGGACTGAGAATATCAGAACTTGCTAATCTCAAAAAAGAAAACATAATGGGAAAATTCCTGAAAATCAAAGGTAAAGGAGGGAAATGGAGAGTAATACCTATACCTCAGTACGCGAGAGAAATTCTTGAAGATTACATAAATGAAAGAGAAAAACTAAATCCCAAAACAGATTTCATATTCTTGAACAAATTTGGACAAAAACTTTCAGAAAGGTATATAAGAGAGGTAGTCAGAGTAAATGGCGCCTTGAAATCAGGAAAAAGAATCTGGCCACATCTTCTGCGACACTCATACGCTACTCACCTTCTCAAAAATGGAGCAGATATAAGAATAATTCAAGAACTACTTGGACACTCCTCAATAAACACAACCCAAAAATACACGCACGCAGATATAGAGTACATTATGATGGTCTATAAAAAATTCCATCCCCGCGAAAAAGAAGATAAACAAAAAGATTAGCTTTACAAGAGCTCTGAGTCACAGATTACTTTCTTCTTGTAAGAGAAAACGGCCATGGTTCAGGAATAGCAAGGAAAATAAGAGCAGACCCCATAAGCCCCATATTTTTCATAAACTGAATCATCTGCATCATCTTCATCTGTGGGTCCTGCTCAGCCCAGAAGTTATGCATAATGAAAGTTACAGGTATAAAGAAAGCAACAAGAGAGAGAACTCCCAGCAGGGGCATAAAACCTGTGAGAATAGTAAAACCACCAACAATAAGCAGTATCCCAGAAATAATCACTCCCACCTCTGGCATAAAACTGAACTTTGAAGAAGCATATTGACTCATCATCTTGAAGTTAATAAAGTGGTTTAATCCACTTTGAATGTAATATAAACCTACTATTATTCTTCCGATCAAAAAACCTATATTTTTTATCCCTTGCATATTTTTACTACCTCCTTTTGCCTGATGTTATTTATGCTTCCTTGAGTTTTTCCATTTTTACTTCATATCTTTTACCATCTTCGTCGTAAAAGTATAGTTTTCCTTCCTCTTCGTCTCTTGTCTTTTTATGTTTTCCAGAACAGTAAGGTGGATTATCTGTGAGACCGCATCTGCAAATCCACACGCTTTCTCCGCCCACTTTTATCTCTATTGGTGAGTTATCTTTTCTTATAACTATTCTTGCCATAGCAGTTTTTTATTTTTATCACTCTTTAATTCTTTTTCTGTGATATATAACACAATCTTTTTTCTTTTTCTTTTTACTTTTCCCTTGTCTTCAAGAGATTTGAGGGTCTTTGTAACACACTCGCGAGTTGCCCCTACAAAAGATGCTATCTCTTCATGAGAAAGTGAAAGTTCTATATATTTATGATTCCTTTTTCCGAGCTTTTGAGCTATGTAATAAATTATCTCTTCTGTCCTCTCCTCAAGAGGTAAAAGAGAAAAGTCCCTTATTCTCCTTTTGTAGAAGTTGTTTTTCTTTATGAGGTTTTCAATTATGAGAGCACTTATACTTGGCTTTATCTTCTTTATTTCTTCTTTTGAGATAAAAATAATTTTGCAATCTTCAACACATTCTGCCCATTCCTCGGAAACTCCATAAAATCTGCCAAAAACCTCCCCCTCCGAAAGAATATCAATAGATATTTCCTTCCCGTTCTTATCTAAAAAGTATATCTTTACTTTCCCTTCCTTTATAACCAAGACACCTTCTATTTCATCATAAGGAGTATAAACCAGTTCTCCCTTCCTGAAACTCAAAACTTCCATTTCATTTAAATTTTATCTGAAAAAATAAAAAGGTTTCGTCATTCAAAAAACACGGGAAATCATCACAGAATTTGATTTTTTTCTCCCACGAGCTTGGTATAGAAAATAAAAGAAAATATAATCGCAAGAAACAGAGGAGAAGATGTGAATAGCCAGAACTCCGAAGGGGAGTTTTTGAACATATCAAA
>JAUQOU010000069.1 GCA_030550715.1 bacterium
TGCGCTCATTCTCGCCTGATTGAAAAAAATTCTTCCGAAATCATCTTTATCTGGAAAAACCTCAGATTGGAGCGGTAGGAAAGCTCCTCCTGAATCAACAAGATATATTGTTGGTAATCTGTTCTGCTCTGCTATCTCCTGAGCTCGGAGATGTTTTTTGACGGTTTCAGGAAAATAAGTTCCCCCTTTTACAGTAGCATCGTTTGCAACTATAACAACATAGTTTCCTTCAACTTTTCCTATTCCTGTTATTATTCCTGCTTGCGGGACCTGGTTTTCGTACATTCCGTAAGCTGCGAGTGGGGAGAGTTCAAGAAAGAAGCTATCTTTATCTATGAGTTCTTTTATTCTTTCGTCTGCGAGGAGTTTTCCTCTTTCTCTGTGGAGTTTTACTGCTTTTTCTTCTCTCTTTTTGACCTCGCGCAAAAGTTCCTGATATAGTTCGCATACTTTTTTGTTCTTCTCATAGAACTCCTTGAATTCATCTGTATTTGTTCTTATATTTGATTTTATTACTGGGAAGTCATCATCAAGGTATGAGCTTGTGATTTTTTCAGACATAAAAAATAAAGATAAGAGATTTGTTTTTCTGTTCGGGAATTTGTGCAAATATCATATTTTTGATATTACGATTGAAGTGTTTATTCCGCCGAATCCGAATGAGTTGCTCATTGCGAAGGATATTTTTTTCTCTCTTGCGTAGTGAGGGACATAATCGAGGTCGCATTCTGGGTCGGGTTCGTCTAAATTTATCGTTGGAGGAATTATTCCTTCACAAATTGCCAAGATGCTGAAGATGACTTCAACTGCTCCTCCTGCTGCTATCATGTGTCCTGTCATTGACTTTGTTGAAGATACCATAAGTTTTTTTGCGTGTTCTCCGAAGACATTCTTTATTGCTTTTGTTTCTATTTCATCGTTATATTTTGTAGATGTTCCGTGAGCGTTTATGTATTCTATTTTTTCGGGCTCAATTTTTGCGTCTTTTAAAGCTCTTTCCATAGCTAATGCAAAACCAAGTCCTTCTGGGTGAGGTGCTGTTATATGGTAGGCATCAAGGCTCATTCCAAATCCCTTTATTTCGGCGTATATTTCTGCTCCTCTTTTTTTTGCGTGTTCGTACTCTTCAAGTATGAGAATTCCTGCTCCTTCTCCCATTACGAATCCGTCTCTGTTTTTGTCAAAGGGACGAGATGCTTTTTCTGGCTCGTCATTTCTCGTTGATAGCGCTCTCATAGACGCGAAAGCAGATATTCCAAGGGGGGTTATAGGTGCTTCTGCTCCTCCTGCTATGACCATATCACAGATACCATGTTTTATCAGATGGTAAGCTTCTCCTATGGCTTGAAGTCCAGCTGCGCAAGCGGTTGCGGGAGAAGATGAGGGTCCCATAACTCCTAACTTTATTGAGATGAGTCCAGACGCCATGTTTATTATTGATACGGGTATTGATAGAGGTGAGACCCTGTGCGGACCTTTTTCAACAAGTGTTCTCACACTATCTTCTATTGTCTTTATGCCTCCTATTCCGCTTCCTATTATGACTCCCGTGTTTTGCGGGTCTGGTATTTTGATGTTTCCTGATTCTATAAGTCCTGCTGATTTCAGAGCTTCTTCTGTTGCTTTGAGTGCGAAAAGCTCAAATCTATCGTATTTTCTCGCTTCTTTCTCATCTACAAAGGACGGGGTGAAGTTTTTTACCTCTGCTGCTATCTTTACGGGGAAATTTTCAGTGTCAAATAAGGTTATATAAGATACTCCCGATTTTCCTTTTTTAATGTTCTCCCATGTTTCTGCGACTGATTGACCAAGAGGTGTGACAGCTCCCATTCCTGTCACCACAACTCTTCTTTCCATTTGCATAAATTTTTAATTTGATTTGTATTTCAGTTTTGATTTTTTGTTTTTTTGTTGTCAAGTTCTAAAATTATCAAAGATTACTTCACATACAAAAATGCGCTTTACATTTTGAGCTAAAATCAATTTTTGCATACTCATGAAGATGAAAAAAGAAAGGTGGTGGATTTATTCGGAAGTGAAATAATTTAATCTATTCCTCAAATAAAAAAATTATTTGGAGAAAACGCAAGAGTAGAGGAGAAGATAAAAGAGGTTTGGCGTGAAAACTTAAAGGATTCTCGCTTTCCAGCGATAATCCAGCTCAGAAAATATGTTTATGGAATAGATGGAATAATGAAATCACAATATGAAGCTTTTACAGACAAAATAACGCTCAAAATCGGAATATAATTCCAACAAAAACCGCAAAATCTAAATTCTCAAACTAATATTTTTTAAATGAAGAAAAACTCAAAAAACCACAGAGAGAGCATCAAAAAAACGCTCTTGGAACTACTCAAAAAAGATGAGGACTTCAGATATGAAGTCATGGGGCTTTTGGGATATAAGGAAATAATTGATGAAATAAGACAGCTGAGAAGAGATTTCAACGAGTTCGTAAAACTATCAGAAGAAAGATGGAAAGAAAACGAAAAAAGGTGGGAAGAAAACAACAGGAGATGGGAGGAGAACAATAGAAGATGGGAAGAGAATAACAAAAGATGGGAAGAAAGCAATAAAAGATGGGAAGAGAACAATAAAAAATGGGAAGAAAATCAGAGAGTTATCAGATGGCTTATGGTTGCCCTTCAAGAGTTAAAGTATGCAGTAGGTGTTGGTTTTGAGTTCTACACCGCATTTGTTATAAAATATATACTCAAACAAAAAGGAATAGATGCAGATATAA
>JAUQOU010000009.1 GCA_030550715.1 bacterium
GCATAAGCATAATCAGGATTTATTTTTATTGCTTTATCGAAGCATTTTATTGCGGATTCATAGCGACCAAGATTAGAAAGAGCAACACCTTTGTTATACCAAGCATAAGCAAAATCAGGATCTATTTTTATTGCTTTATCATAGCATTTTATTGCTTCTTCATAGCGACCGAGTCTTCTAAGAACAACACCTTTGATATTCCAAGCTTCAGCAAAATCAGGATTTATTTTTATTGCTTTATCGAAGCATTCTATTGCTTCTTCATAGCGACCAAAAATAAGAAGTGAAAAACCTTCTTCCTTCCATGCTTCGGCGGAATCAGGATTTTTTTCTGCAGATTTTTGTTCTTCCTCCCTCATGTCTTTCCCTCTTGTATATTCAAAAAATTAAATAGTAATCAAAAAAAAATAGTATAATAATTGCTACTGCTCTAACCATATTTCGGTCCCCGTTCTTTGAAAAATTGCGTCAAAGTTCAACAATATTTTAATCACTTTTACAGGTCAAAGAAATCAATTGAGTTTTTGAGTTTAAAGATTTTCCTCTGAGTTCCGCATTTTTCTATTTCCTGCGTGAAAGAAGCTCTTTCATTACCTTTTCAAGAGGTATATCAAGAGCTGATAGAAGCACTATAATGTGAAATATAAGGTCTGCGGATTCCCATATAACAGAGTTTTTCTCTCCAACATCTCCTTTTTTCCCTTTGAGAGCTGATTCGCATAACTCCCCAGCTTCCTCCATTATTTTTGAGATGATTTTTGGTATTCCGCCAGAAATAAGCTCCGCAGTGTAGCTCCCTTCAAGTTTTTGACCTTCTCTTATATCTCTCTTCCTCTGATTTACTACCTTTTCTATTTCATAGAGTATTCCGTATGTGGGTTCGCTCTCATCTTCAACTATTTTTCCATCATCTTCTATTCTGTAAAAGAAACATGATTTCTTTTGAGTGTGGCATGCGGGACCCTTGGGTTCTACTACGAATATAAGAGAATCAAGATCGCAATCTGAAATTATTTTATGAACTCTCATCGTGTTTCCGCTCTCTTCTCCCTTCATCCATATTCTCTTCCTTTCCCGTGAGAAAAAGTGAGCGAGTTTTTTTTCAAATGTCAATTTTAACGACTCTTCAGATGAGAAAGCAAGCATGAGTATTTTCCCATCAGCTCTATCTACAACTACTGTTGGTATTAATCCTTTTGAGAAATCTATTTTTTTTTCTTCTCTGTCGCTCATTTTACGCTCTTTGCTCAATCAATTTTTATTCTCGGTTTTATCTCTCTGAAAGGGAAAAGCTTTTTTCTTTTTTCTTCGTACTCTTTTATTTTTTGTTCGTATTTGAGCGTCAGGTCTATTTCGTCAAGACCTTCCATTATACACATTTTTCTGAAAGGATCAATTTCAAACTTTCTTGAAAATCCGAAGTCATCATAAACGACCTGCTCCTCTACATCAACATTGAGGAAGTAATTTTCGTTTTTTTTCTCTTTTTCATAGGTGTTTTTGAACAGAATATCAACATCTTCTTCTGTAAGTGTTATAAGAAGAAGTCCGTTTTTGAATGCGTTTGAGTAGAATATATCTGCGAATTTGGGTGAAATTATGACTCTGAATCCGAAGTCATAAAGAGCCCAGACGGCGTGTTCTCTTGAGCTTCCTGTTCCAAAATTCCTTCTTGTGAGAAGTATTTTTGCGTTCCTGTAAAGGTCTTTGTTCAGGATGAAATCTGGATTTGGCTCTCCGTTTTCTTTGTATCGCCAGTTGTAAAAGAGGAACTGCCCAAAGCCGGTTCTTTCAATTCTTTTCAAAAACTGCTTTGGAATTATTTGGTCTGTATCTACATCAGAGATGTCAAGCGGAGCGACCTGTCCTCTGAACTTTCTTATGGGCTCCATAAATTACTATTTTTCTCATATATCCTTATGTTTTTTATTATTCAAGAACTTTGATTTTTCGCTACGAGTAGTTTTATGCTTTGTTTTTTCTGATGATTTCTTTTAATTTTCGCAGGTCTTCGGGGGTATCTATGGGTATGAGTTTTTTCTTACCTATTATCACTTTTATTTTCATTCCGTTGTCAAGTGCGCGGAGCTGTTCAAGTTTTTCTGACTTCTCGTTATCTGTCTGCTTCAAATTCGTAAATCTCATAAGCGATTTTTTTCTGAAAGCATATATTCCGGTGTGGATTATGAATTTTTTCGCTCCGTAAGGAATTGAACTCCTTGAAAAATATAAAGCATAATTCCCTTTTTCAGATACCGCTATTTTCACTCTGTTTGGATTTTCTATTTCGCCTTTCTCTTTTGATATGAACCCGTATGTTGCTATGTCTGCGTCTTTATCTTGCGCTAATGTATAGGCAACCTTATTTATTATTTCAGGTGTTATAAGTGGCTCATCTCCCTGAACATTAACTATTATTTCTGTTGATTTTGATTTAAGTTCTCTTTTTACAAGTTCTGCTACTCTGTCTGTTCCCGACTTTATGTTCCTTCCTCTTACTATCTTTATCTTTATCTTATCTTTAAGTTTTTTCGGTATTTTTGATTTTTGAAGCGATCTTTCAATTTCTTTTTTTATTTTTGGGGAGTCAGTGGCTACGAAAACATTCTTCGCTTTTGATTTTGCACATGCTACAACAACATAGAAAATGACCGGGAAACCGTCAAGATACTTTATGAGTTTTGATGGAAACCTCTTTGACTTTTCACGAGCAGGTATGACACAGATAAAACTTTTTTCTGCTATTTTCAATTTTTCGCCCTTTGCTAAATACCAGAAATCTTTTCGGGCTTATTTTATTTTTTAGCTTTTATGTAATTTATTGCGTCTTTGACTGTTCTTATTTTGTCAAGGTCTTCGTCTGGTATAGAAATTCCGAACTCCTCTTCAAGCTTCATTATCATATCAACAAGGTCAAGCGAGTCAAGACCAAGGTCTTCAATGAATGTCGCATCATCTCTTATTTCGCTTGGGCTTTTTCCTATCTTTTCCGCTATCACACTTTTTACTTTTAACTCTATCTCATCCATGTTTTTTTACCTCCTTCTTTTGATTTTATATTCTAATTTTGATTATCTCAAACTCATATCAAAAAAACTCTATCGCAAAAAATTCTGTGAAATCATAGACAAGATTTATTTTATATTTTCGCATTTTTATTTTTTCAGTTGTTTTTACTTTTCTGTTAATCCGAACGCTTCGCAAAGCTCTCTTACCGCAAGCTCAACATACTTTTCTTTTATGATACAAGAAATTTTTATTTCAGATGTTGATATCATTTCTATGTTTATTCCTGCTTTTGCGAGTGTGGAGAACATTTTACCTGCTATTCCCGGTCTGTCTCTCATGCCAGTTCCCACTATTGAAACCTTCGCTATATCATCTGCGTATTTTACATCTCTGAAATTCATCTCCTGCGCAATTCTCTTTACTATTTCAAAAGCTTTTTTAAGCTCTTTCCTCTTTACGGTGAATGTTATGTCGGTCAATCCATCAAGTGAGACATTCTGAACTATCATATCTACGCTTATTCCTGCTTCTCCAAGTGGTGTGAAGATCGCACTTGCTATACCAGGTCTATCTGGAACTCCGACTATTGTTATTTTTGCCTGATCTTTATCATAAGATACTGCTGTCACAGGACTTTCGCTTTCAATTTCTATCTTTTTCTCACTCCTCATCTTTTCACCCGTTTTTTTTCTTTTCATGTTCTTATACTATTACTATTTTAATTCTGAACCTGGCTGATAATTTTATAGCTTTTGAATTTGATATACGGTTTTGTAAAATGCAATTTTTTAAGTTTTTTGATCTCATATCTCGCTTTTTACTTCTGCATAGTTTGCAGGAAACCATTTTTAAAATGCCTTTTTGAGCTCTTGCGTTTTCTAAATTTTTAATATATGTTGAAAACATACGAAATAGTCCAGAGTGATATAGAAGAGATAGAGAATGAGTTCAAAGATATAAAATCAATTTCAGATTTTGATTCTCTTATTGTTGAGAAAGAGAATATAGAAAATGAGCTGAGGAAAAATCAAGATTACGAGGTCGTCTCTTCACTTCTCAAAAGAAAATCTGAGATTGAAAAAAAGATAAACTCCTTCACAGAAATTCAAAGAGATATAGATGACCTGAAAGCTCTTTTTGATATATGGAGAGAGCAGGGAGATGAGGAAGCTTACAAGGAGCTTGAAAAGACCATTTTAGCTGTGAAGAAAAAATTGAGAAAGCTCAAAGTTGAAACATTTCTTTCAGACGAATACGACAAAGAGAACGCGATTTTAGAGATAACTCCCGGTGCCGGTGGGACAGAAAGTATGGACTGGGCTGAAATGCTGATGAGAATGTATATCAGATGGGCAAATAGCTCCGGATTTGAGGTGAAGATAATAGATAAAATGCCAGGTGAACAGGCAGGAATAAAGAGCGCTACGATTCTGATCGAGGGAAAATATGCTTACGGTTATCTCAAAGGTGAATCTGGAATACATCGCCTTGTCAGGATTTCTCCTTTTGATGCGAACAGAAGAAGACATACATCATTCGCTGCTGTCACGGTTTATCCTGAATTCAGCGAAGAAGTGAAAATCAATATAGACCCAAAAGACCTTGTGATAGAGACATTCAGAGCTTCGGGTCCCGGAGGACAACATGTAAATAAGACCGATTCTGCCGTGAGAATAAAGCATATTCCAACAGGTATTGTTGTCACATGCCAGTCAGAAAGGTCGCAGTATAGAAACAAGCAGATCGCACTGAGAATTTTGCAAGCTCGTTTATATGAGCTTGAGAAGAAAAAGAAGGAGCAAGAGAGAGAAAACCTTGTTGAGAAAAAAGACATATCTTGGGGAAATCAGATAAGAAGCTATATTCTCCATCCTTATAAGCTTGTCAAAGATCACAGGACAGGTTATGAGACACCGCTTGCTGAAAAGGTTCTTGAGGGAGAAATTGATGACTTCATAGAAGAGTATCTCAAATTTATCTCAAAAAACAAAGGTCAAAAATCGGGAAAAAACGCAATTTCTCATCAAGGGATTACAAATTCTGAATAAAAATATGAAAGAGAGCGAGAAAAAGGATTTCAAAGACACTATTTTTTTGCCGAGAACCGACTTTCCGATGAAGGCAAACCTGCCCGAGCTTGAACCAAAGATAATTGACTTCTGGGAAAAAAATAAAATTTACGAAAGAGCTCTTGAAACAAAGAAAGAGATTTTTTCCGTTCACGATGGACCTCCGTACGCAAACGGAAACATACACCTCGGACACGCCCTAAACAAAATCATAAAAGATATAACCGTAAAATACAACCTGATTTTCGGTAAGAGAGCCGAATTCATTCCCGGATGGGATTGCCACGGATTACCAATAGAAAAAGAGGTTGAAAAGAGAATAGGAAAAAATGCTTCTCCAACGGAGATAAGAAGGGAGTCAAGGAAATATGCTGAAAACTTCATCGGAATTCAACGCGAGGAGTTCAAGCGACTTGGAGTGTTCGGAAAATGGAATGAGCCATACATAACTATGTCCCCCGATTACGAAGCGATGATAATAGATTCAATAAACAAGATATGGAAAAATGGAAGGATTTACAGCTCGTATAGACCTGTCTTCTGGTGTCCCATTTGCTCAACAGCACTTGCCGAAGCAGAAGTTGAATACAAAACCAAAAAATCCCCTTCAATATACTTTCTCTTTCCAGCAAAGTTTTCTGAAATAGAAGGAGAGAGGTTTGAAAATCTCTTTGCGGTGGTATGGACAACAACTCCCTGGACCATTCCGGCTAACTTCGCTCTTGCTTTCAATCCTGAAATAAACTACATCATAGCTAAAAAAGATTCACGCTATCTTATAGTAGCAGAAGACCTTGCAGGTCAGATTCTTGGTGATTTTGAAAAAGTAAAAGTGCTCAAAGGATATATTTTTGAGAGAAAAGTTTTTTCCCATCCGCTTTTTGACAGGGAATCGCTCGGAGTTATTGCCGAATTTGTCAGCAAAGAAGAGGGTACAGGAATAGTTCATATAGCACCGGGACACGGAGAGGAGGACTTTGAAGTAGGTAAAAGATATGGACTCCCTGTGGAAAGTGTCCTTGATGAGTCCGGAAGAGGAAATGAAAACGCAAAACAATATAAATCTTACTTCTACACGGAAATCAATCAAAAAGTTATTGAAGACATTGAGAAAAAGAATTTGCTTTTGAAAAAGGGAGAATATGAGCATTCATACCCACACTGCTGGAGATGTAAAAACCCGATAGTTTTCAGAGCGACAAAACAGTGGTTTATAAAAGTTCAGGATATAAAAGATAAGTTTATAGAAAATATCCGTAAGGTAAAGTGGATACCTGAATGGGGAATTACCAGAATAGAAAGCACTGTTATGGCAAGACCAGATTGGTGCATATCTCGTCAGAGAGCTTGGGGAGTTCCTATCCCTTATGTTATATGCAAAAACTGTGGAGAATATATATGGAGCGAATATACCGCAGAAAAGATAAAACAAGATATACTTGAAGGAAAAGCTGACTCGTGGTGGGAAGAAGATGTAAGCTACTTTATTCCCGAAAATCTCACATGTCCCGCTTGCAAATCAAATTCGTTTGAGAAAGGTAAAGATGTTCTTGATGTATGGATAGATTCGGGGTTGAGTTTCAGGTATATGAAAAGCAAGTATCGTGAAAGTTTTTCTTTCCCTGCCGATGTTTATATAGAAGGAACAGATCAGCATCGCGGTTGGTTTCAGAGTTCTCTTATTTTATCTGTGATTCTTGAAGGTGAGGCACCTTATAAATCTGTTTTCACTCACGGTTTCATTTTAGATGAGTTCAAAAGGAAGATGTCAAAGTCGCTCGGGAATGTTGTTTCTCCATCTGATATTATAAAGGAGAGCGGAGCGGAGATAGTCAGGGTCTGGGCTGTCTTTTCCGACCCCTCCGAAGATGTCAAAATCTCAGAAAAGATACTCTCTGAAGTCATAGATATTTACAGAAAGGTGAGAAATACAATAAGGTTTATGCTCGGATCCTTGGGAGATAATCCACAGGTTGTCCCAGAAAAGTTGTTCCCACAAGATATATACTTTTTGAAAAAGCTTGAAGATACAGAAAAAGAAGTTAATTCAGATTACAAGAATATGGAGTATCATAAGGTTTTGCGTAAGATTCATTTTTTTGCAGATAAAATACTTTCAGGATTATTTCTTGACATTCTGAAAGATACTTTGTACTGTGATCTTCCTGAGTCGCCGAGAAGGTTGAGCGGGCAGTTCGCTATATTTACAATCTTGAAGTCGTTTTTATTTTTGATTTCCCCAATTTTTTCTTTCCTTGCAGAAGAGTCATATCAGCATCTGCCAGAGGTTTTTGGGTTCAAAAAAAGAGAGAGCATTTTCTTTGAATCGCCAGATAGAATGCTTCTTTCGTTTTCAAACCTGTCAAGCATATATGAGAAGGAAAAAAATTCTGCGGAGGAACTTTTTTCTGTCTTGATTCCTTTGAGAGAAAAGCTCAACGAGGTTGCAGATAAGATGAGGAAAGAGAAAGTAATAGGTAGTTCGCTTGAGCTGAAAGTTTTCATTTCTTTGCCAGATTTTCCATATTTTGAAGCGGAATTATTAAAAAGCATAGTTGAGGAGTTTTTTATAGTTTCAAAGGTTTTTATTTCTTCTGGTGAGCCAGCTCTTCTCAAGGTTGAAAGGTATTCAGAAGCAAAGAAGTGTCCGAGATGCTGGAAATATTTTGAGGGTGAGAGTGATTTGTGCAGAAGATGTTCAGATGTTATTTCAAAGTTTTATTCCTGACAGCTCTTTTGTTTCATTTTTTTTCTGCGAAATTCTTGAGAGATTTTTTGATTTGGTCAGAAATTTTCACTTTTCTTCTGCTATTTTTCCGTCTGCTAACCTGTAGATTTTATCCATTTTTTTTGCTATTTCTGTGTTGTGAGTGACGACTACCAAGCTCAATTTGTTTTCTCTGCATATTCTTATTACCTCTTCCATTACTGTTTCTGCTGTTTTGCTGTCAAGGTTTCCTGTTGGTTCATCTGCAAGAAGAATTTCTGGCATAACTGATATTGCTCTTGCTATTGCGACTCTCTGGTATTCTCCACCAGAAAGTTCCCACACATTTACTCTTTCTGGGACTCCGAAATCCCTCAGTATTTTTCTCGCTATTTCAGATGATTTTTTACCAAAGACCTTTGATGATATTATCTCTATGTTCTCTAATGGAGAGAGTTCTTCTATGAGGTATCCGTTCTGGAATACAAAAGATATTTTCTTGCCACGAATTTTTTCAAGCTCTTTTTCGCTCATATTTGATACATCTTTACCGTCTATTATAACTTTTCCTGATGATGGTTTGAGAATTGTTCCCATTATAGAAAGGAGAGTTGTTTTACCTGACCCTGAAGCGCCGACTATTGCTATGAGTTCCCCGCGATAGACCCGAAGGTTTATACCTTTCAAGACATCTATAACTTTTCCCCCGCTTACAAAAGATTTTTTTACATCTATAAGTTCAATAACTACATCATTGCTCATGCTCTAAAATAGTAATTCTCTTGAAATTTATGGGTTCAAAATCAGGAACAAAAAATTTGTTTTTTCCTTTCAGAATGTGTTTTGAAATAAAAATTAGGAATTATGGTCAGAATAAGATTGCAGAGGTTCGGGAAGAAAAAGAGCCCATTTTACAGGATAGTTTGTGCTGATTCTCGTTCTCCAAGAGACGGAAAGTTCATAGAAATAATCGGACATTGGGATCCCAAGAGAAAAATTTTTGATATAAACAAAGAAAGGTATATTTACTGGATACAAAGAGGTGCTCAACCAACAGATATAGTTGAGTCGCTCGTGAGAAACTTCAAGGTCTTTGAGAAAGAATCATCTCAATCTCAATCATGATTTTTCATAAAATTTTGCAAAAAGATTTCTTTTAACTTTCGGAGAATCTATTTTCAAGTTTGAAATTATCTCTTATACCTTCTTAAAATAATCTTTTATGAGAAGAGAGTTCTCTGCTGGTGGTGTTGTTGTAAAAGATGGAAAACTTCTTATGATAAAGGTCAAGACGCTTTCAGGAAAATTCGTTTGGACTTTCCCAAAAGGACACATAGAAGAAGGGGAGACAAAAGAGATAGCAGCTATAAGAGAAGTTGAAGAAGAAACAGGAATAAAAGCTAAAATAAAGGACTTTATAGGAGATTTCACATATTACTTTAAAGATAGAGATGGAACTGTTGTGAAAAAAACGGTCTATTGGTATCTTATGGAGCCAGAAGATAGCTCTGAACCTAAAATCTCAGATGAAATTGTAGATGTAAGGTGGATAGATTTGAAAGAAGCCGAAGATATTGTGAGCTATGATTCTGACAAGAAAATCTTATCTATAATCAGACAAAAGTTTATCAAGCAACCAGAAGAAAGGAAAACTTAAAGCTGTTTTTAATTGACCTTATGGGGAAAATATTTATTTCTGTATTAGATAGTTCTGCTGAACTTTACATATCAAGAGTATCTTTTTTTATAGATAAAAAGGCGGTTATATATTCAACTTCTCCAAGAATAAAAAGGAGTGAGAAGGTTTTAGATATTACTGATTTATCTACTGTGGGTTTGCCAGATTTCAGGAAGGTTTTTTTACGCGTTATCTTTTTGCTTCGCTTTATCGTAGAAGTAAAACCAGATAAATTTGTGTTCTGTGATTCTCCTGATCTTCACATACCAATTGGCATGATTATGAAGTCGTTATTTGGTCAGAGAGTGAAGAGTATATATTTTATTCCTCCTGCTGTTTGGGCTTGGAGGAAGCACCGAAAGGATATTGTCGAGAAATTCTTTGACAGAGTTATTTTTATCTTCCCGTTTGAAAAAGATATTTGGACTAAAAATGGTGTTTATGTCGGGCATCCGCTATGCAAAATAATAAAAGAAGAAAATAGTTATTTTGATTACGAAACACAATTTCGGAGTTCGGATTTATCTTCACATAAAGGCGTTATATGTTTCCTGCCGGGTTCAAGGTATTCCGAGGTGAAAAACCACATTCATATTCTGCGCTCTCTTGGAAGAGAGATGAGAGATTATGTTTTTCTTGTTCCCACGAGGTTTTCAGAGCTGATTGAAATGTGCAGAGGTGAATTCAGCTTAAAGGTTGTTCCGCAGGAGCTTTCAAGGTTTGCGATGCGTATTTGTGATTTTGTTATTTCTGCTTCTGGAACTGCTACTTTGGAATCTGCTCTTCTTGGGAAACCAACTGTTGTCTTCTACAAACTACCTCATCACTCTTTTGAGTTAGCAAAGAGAATGATAGAAAAAGACCTGAGGTTTATATCTTTGCCTAACATAATTTTGGGCGAGGAAGTTTTTCCAGAACTTATTCAGGATGACGCGACAGCAGAAAAAATCATCAAAGCCCTAAATTTTGTGAAAGAAAAAAACTTTGGTTCGGTCTCAAAAAAGCTATTTGATAAGCTTGATTTCCTTGATTTTCCTGATATAGCAAAGATTATTGATGAACTTTAACATCATCAAAATAATCAGGATGCTAAAAAGCCATTAAATTATTTACTTATAGATTTTCAAAAAGGGATTTTATCGTAGATGCTTTTATGTTTTACAACTTGAAAAATAGGTTGATACTCTTTGCCTTTATTTTTTTATCTCTCGGATTTCTTTTGGGGGGAGGTAATGTAAACAGTGGTTTCTTTACTGTTGCATCAGGGGGAAGTATAGGGGGCTTTGCGGGATCCTTTGACTTCCAAAACAAAAGATGGCTGATAATATATAGGCTTAACTCAAATATATACCGCAGATTCTTAGACCTTTCAGACCTTTCTTTGAGTTCGGCTAATCTGGTTTTTAATAATAAACCATATGCTGAAAATTTTTCCCTTGCTTTCGGATGCTACGGAGGAAATTGTAGATACGGATTTGCCTTTCAATATGGTTCATATGTGACTTTTGCTGTACTCGATCAAGATGCAAATCAGATAACATCTTACACAATTCCTTTTGAGAGTAAAAAGCCAAGTGTTTCATTTGATTACGAACACGGAAGGTTTCTTGTTGCCTTTGAGTACTCAGATGATATATCGGGAGCGATTTTTGACTTTAACGGGAACTTCGTAAGAGCTATAACTATATCATCTGCTCAAGGAGAACAGAAAAATCCTTCCGTTGCTTACGGGCAGGGATACTACTTTGTCATCTGGGAAGATAAAAGAGCAGACGTTTCAGGAGACCTATATTTCCAAGTTTTAGATTATCAGGGAAATACAATAGGAAACAATGCTGCTTCTTTGTTCGTGCCTAATATGACAGAAGAAAAACCAAAAGTTTTTTTCAAAGGAGGATTTTTGAATGAATTTATCGTGTTTCATCTCAATAGCTTCTATTGTGATGGTGTTCCTCTTGACCCAACTATAATATCATCAAAAAAAATTTGTATTCAGAGAATGCTTTTGCCATCTTTTACCCCTGTTTTCCCAGAATATGTGAATTTTTTTCCCGGTTTAGACGATTTTTATGTTTCGCCAATCTCTCAAAACTACTTTGCGATTTTGATGAAAGCAGGCGACTCCCTCAAACTATCAATTTTTGATTACGGTAGCAGATCTATTTTAAATACTTCTCCAACTTCGTGGTTCCCGTCTGATTTTGAAAATTGCTCTGATCAAGAAGATATTGGATATGCGGATGTTGTTTCTGGTAGTGGTCTTGGAAATTTTTTCGTATCAGGAACGACATATCCCGGTATTATCACAGGTGTTTTGCTCTTTTCTTTCTCAAATTACCTCTCGGGAGTAAATTTTGATATTTTCCCTATAAAAATAACTACTTCTGATTTGCCAAATGCTGTTACGGGTAGGGCTTTTCCTGACCCATATACTTTGCCTTTCCCTACAAATCCAGAAAATTACTTTCCTCTTTTCGCAACTGGCGGTAGTGGCAGTTATAGATGGTATGCGGTGTCGGGAGAGCTACCTTCTGGAACAACTTTAGGAGTTGATGGAAAGCTTTATGGAGTTGTAAGTTCTGATGTGCTTTCAAGATGTGGAGGAGATTACCCCTGTCAATATACATTTTCTGTTTTTGTTCATGATTTCTCTTCTCCAATTTCAAAAACTGCTTGCAGGAAGATGACAATAAAGGTTTTTCCCTTCCCTAAACCAGATATTGTTATATCTCCAAACCCTGTTATAATTTGTGGGAGAGCTAGTGAGGTTTTCTCTCATGATGTTCAGGTGAGCAATCAGGGGGCTATTGGATATCTTGCTATTGAGTATCCGCTGGGACTTTCCCCTACGAAAACTTTTCCATCAATATGTACAACGGGTCGCGAAGATAATGAGCCATTTCACGTTGAAATCTCGCCCTCTTCAGTTTATGTAGATAGTGATGAGTTTTCTGCTGTTGCAACAGATGATACAACCTGCTGGTGGAAAGTTGGAAACTGGAAAACTGATAACTTCACTTTTAGTTTGAAAGTCACCTTTCTTTCAGATACGCAGGGCAGTTTTAATCAGAAAATTACTTTTGTGATATTTGAGCCAATTTTGAAACGTTTTGATGATAGAAAATACACTATTGAAATTACCGCAGAGATTTCTGAGCCAGATGTAGCTGTAAGTTCAGACAGCGGAATCTTTCCCTCAAACTGCTCTTATTTTTCATATATCACAACCTGTGTTGTAGATTTAGGAGAAGTTCCTGTGGAGTTCTCAAAGACAGTATCTATAAATGTTCTCAATATTCCGCCAGTTGATACGGTTTTCTGTCCTTCTTCTGCTTATCCGATTTTAATATCAAACATATATTCTCCGCTTCCCCCGTTTTATCTTATCTTTCCAAAGCCGAATATTTACGGTGTTGCAAAAGTTAATACTTCTATTCCTGCGGGACTTACATATCCAGTTCGGGTGAGCTTTGCACCTCAGGACTCTGGAATCTTTGAAAGTTATTTGGTTGTAGAAAGCAACGATGCAGATGAAGGAGAACTTTATATAAAGCTCAGAGGAAGAGGAGTAAGACCTGATATAGAAATTACACCTGAGGAGCTGAACTGTGGAACAGCTATGAAAGGTACTTTAAAGTTCTGCGGTTCAATAAAGGTGAAAAATAAAAGCCCTTATAATTTGAAGATAAACAGAGTAGTGCGAATTGGCTCTTCATTCTTTACCACCTCTCCTGCAACTCCCATCAATATCTCTCCAAACTCTGAGGAGAACTTGAGCGTGTATTTTTCTCCTTCCGCAACCGGGATTTTCTCCGCTACATTCTCTATATATTCCAATGCTAATACTGGTGTGGTCTCTTTCAATGTTTTCGGTGAAGCTTTGGAGTATGGTAGAATTTTCAGCATATACCCAAGGTATGTTGATTTTGGAGAGGTTATATTAGGTAATGTTTCAAAAAGAACCGTATCTGTTTCAAATCTTTCTTCTATGACAGGTTTTTGGGTAACAATTTATGAACCGAGCTCTCCGTTTTATTCCGGGCAGGTATCTTTCTTTGTTGAACCTAGAGGGACAGCAGAGTTTGATCTTTTCGCTTTACCTACAACAAGAGGCAATTTCTCATCAAATTTGAGTTTGAGGTTTTCAGATGAGTTTGAGACGATAAACTTTGAAGAATATCTAACTCTTTATGTCAAAGGTGTAACCCCCGTAGTGCAAATTATTCCAGACGTGTTAGATTTTGGAGCGGTTAAAGTAGGAGATTCAAAGTCAGGTTCAGTAGGATTAGCCAATTTCGGTGATTATCAGCTTTTGATAACGGGAATAAAACTGAGCGATAACTTCTCATCTGGAGTGTCTTTCCCTATCTCAATACCTCCGCTCACTTCTTCCAGCTTTAATTTGATATTTTCTCCTAAGGTTGAGGGTAAAGTTGAGGAGAAAGCGGTCATATACTCTAATGCTGGAACTTATGTTATAACTTTGACTGGAATTGGTGTATCGGAAAAAGTTGAGAACGTTCCTATTATAAAGGTTGAGCCATATGAAATTGACTTCGGTAAAGTGAGATTAGGGAGGTCAGAAAAGAGGTATTTTACAATTTCTAATGTTGGAGCTGAACCTTTATTTGTGAGTTCTATATCATCTTTATCGGAAAACTTCAAAGTGACAGTTTCTTTACCTTTGAGGTTGAGTTACGGAGATAGCGTATCGGTCTCGGTTGAATTTCAGCCAGATTCTGAAAAAGATTTTTCAAGTTCGATTCAGATAGTTTCAAACTCTGTTTCTAATCCTCAAACCGGTGTTTTGGTTCGCGGAATAGGTGCTGAACCTCATATCTTTGTTGATGAGATTATTGACTTTGGCGGAGTGAAAGTCGGAAAAACAGTTAAAAAGCAGTTGATAATAAGAAACACAGGTTCTTTTTCTCTTTCTGTTTCAAATATTTCTCTTTCTGGCTCAGATGCGTTTTCCGTATCTGATCTCGGCTCGTTTATTGTGCCTGAAAACCAATCTTATAGTATAGAAGTTTCTTTTACTCCAAGTGATTTTGAAAGTTATAATGCAGAGCTCATTTTGTATTCAGATGATGTAACAAAAAGTATTGTTAAGGTCAAGCTTTCGGGGAGTGGTGGAATGCCTGTAATTATCATACCCGAAAAAGTTATAAGGTTCAGGACAATATTTTATGATGAAAGAGATTCTTATCTTCTGCCTATCTCAAATATTGGTTCTGCTGCTTCCGATATTTTCTTGAAAGGTCCTAACCTTCCCGTATTTTCGGCTTCGCAGACATATTTTTCTGTTCCACCTCAATCAAGTTATTCTCTTCAGTTAGTTTTTGCACCATCTTATATCAGCGGTTTATTTTCAGATAAGATAACCATTATTACAGAAGATCCTAAGCTTCCTGAGTTTGAAATTGAGATTTATGGGGAAGCGAAGAGGTTTTTATTCAAACCAGCAGGTGGTGGATGCTCATGCTCATCTTCTTCTCCAATAGATTTAATTCAACTTCCAGCATTACTTTTTATAATTGTCTTCTGGCTGAGGAGAAAAAAACTTTTTATCTTTACTTTTTCTTTTTTGATCTTTTCTTCATTTTTTTCAAAAACTCTTTACTCGCAGGTTCCTCAAGATTCAGAGATCAGGGCTGATATTTTCAAAGTAGATTTGCAGAACTTCAAACATCAACAGGATATAACTTCTTTTTCTTTTTTGAGGGTTGGAAGCGTGAGACCAAAGGGAGCTCTGGGACTTACCATTTTTTCAGGTTTTGCCGAAGCCTCTCTCAGATTGAAGATAATAAAAGGTTCAGAAGAAATATCATCTCAGATGCTTGTTCCGAACTTCTTCTCTGCTGGATTTGTTATCTCTGCTGTCCCAATGAATAACTTTGAGGTTTCAGTAGGCGTTCCTTCTGCCTTTTTGAAATCTTCCTTCGTTCTTTCTGATATATACCTTGAAGCAAAGTTTAATCTCATAAGTTATAGCAACTTCAATTTATCTCTTTTGCCTTATTTAAGCTTCCCGACAGGTAAAGCTCCTTTTTCTTATGGTGTTATAATACCTAAATTATCACTTCTACCGACTTATGAACTGAAATTAGATAACTTTAAGCTGGTTTTTGCTGGTGAAATTGGTATAAGATACATTCCAGATATGAGATTAGGTGATGTTCTTTTGACTTCGGGAAGTACTTTGGGGTTGGGTTTATCTCTGTCTTATTCAAGTTTCTCTCTCTCATCAGAAGCACTTTCTATACTCCCTTTCAGAGAATTGAGCAAGGAAACAGTTCCTGCTGAGTTTTTCTTTTCTGTGGGTTATAAGTTCCTTTCGGTCTTTCTTTTCAGAATAGGAACCGGCTTTGGGATTTCGGAAGGGATAGGTTCTCCAAGATTCCGTTTGTTTTCTCTTGCAACCTATGAGGTAAAACCTTTGGAGAGACCAAAAAGAAAACTCATTTTTGGAGAAGTGAAAGATAAAGATACCGGAAAACCAATATCTGAGGGATTAATTGTCGTTGATGATACGGGAGGTTTTGCGGAAGTCAAAGATGGAAAGTTTCAGGTTTATTTCCCATCTTCGGAGGAAAGAAGAAAATATACGCTTTTGGCTTTTTCCCCCGGATATAAAACAACTCGTGTTGAATTTTCAGAAAGTGATAAGATTGAAATTTTTATGGAAAAGGTTAAACCTCGTCTCGCTCTGAACTTTGTAGACCGACTTGGTATATCAACAGAAGGAGAGGTAAAGGTAATATACGAAGATAAGTATTTTTTACTGCGGACAAAAAACAAGGTTTTTACAGAACCCGGGCATTATACATTTGAAGTTGCAGACCTGAAAAAAGATATATATCTTTCAGATAAAGACATATCTTGGCTCAACATTTTGTATTCTAATCCTCAATCTTCTCAGGAAGAACAAAAACAGTTTTCAGCAAAGAGTGAGACAAAATCTCGTAAAGGCAAATCAGATAAATCAAAGGATTCAAAGAAAGTTGAAAAGAAAGGAAGGTCATCTGAAAGTGAAGCTGAGATACAAAAAAAGCAAACTCATCAGGAGGTTGCTCGTTATGAAGAACCTTCGGAAAAGAAAGCCGATAATTTAGCTTCTTCGGAACAAAAAAAGTCCCCATCAGGATCTGGAATTGGTGAACCTGAAAAAGATATTATAGGCGCGGGAGAAAGCGGTGTGGTTTACGAACCAGTAGAGAGGCAGAGGTTAAGCGGGTCAGAAATTCAAAAAGGTCGCCGTGGAAAAGAGAGCTCAGTTGAAACTATTAAACCAGAAGGAGATAAAAACGCTCCGGAATATACTCCTGAGGGAAAAACTTTTTCCCGCCCCATTCAAGAAGGCGATTTGAAGTCGTCAAAAAAATTACATCAGAAAGAAAAAGAATTTTTGCCCTCTGAAAAAGAGACACTTGAAGTAAGAGAGAAAGAGGTCTCTAAGAATATTTACTATGAATTTAGATCTTCTCCAAGAGCAGAAGAAGTAGAGGAGAAGATATCTTCTCTTTTTGAGAAGGTTTTAGATAGTTTTCAGGTGAACAAATGGGATATCCCTTCTAATTCTCTTCCCATATTAGATGAGATAGCAAAAACTATAAATGAGAATCTTGATAAGATAAAGAAAATTTCAATATTCGGACATGCAGATATTACAGGACATGAGGACTGGAACATAGAATTATCTTATCTGCGTGCTTTGGAGATAAGAAGGTACCTTTTAAAAAAGGGGGTAAGGATTCCCATTGAACTTGTTGGTTTTGGCTCATCGGTCCCAATTGCTCCAAACGATACTCCGGAAGGAAGAAGGAAAAACAGGAGAATTGAAATAAAAATATACTTCGCAAACGAGTAAATTTTTCTACTCCAACCTTACGAACAAATTTTTATGATTAACTCTATGATTCGCAAAATTATAAATCTTGCTCCCTCTTTCTTCGCTTTTATATTAAGTTGTATTTATCTTTTGCCAAGCATTAAAGTCGGTTATTCTTTATATGACGGTAAGATCGTAAGGGTTGGAGAAATTTATCCTTTTTCTGTATCTACACAAGATAATTTTCTTCATATATCTTTTTTCTTTGAACCAGATAATCTGTGCTACTTTATTTTATATCCAAGATCTCATATTCTCTTTGAAGATTCAAGGAAGTATGCTGAATCTCCTGTGTTTGTAAAGGTAGGTAAGTTCGAAGGCAGAGCAGATGTAAGAGTGAACAATTGCAATTTTGTCTTTGGAGATTTCTCTATTTCTTCTGGTGAGGTGAGATTATTTAAAAATAAGGTAGATATAATTGAGGGAGTTGGGAATTATAGAGGGAAAAAGGTAGAAAGAGGCAAGGGTATAGTTTCCGGGAGGATATACGAACTTTTACCTCCACCTTCAATTCTTCTGCCAAGAGATGGTGATGAGCTCTCTCGTTTTTATTTCAGTTTTGTTCCCGTTGATGGAGCAAAAAAGTATTACATTGAGTTAGCTCCGGATAGGAACTTTAAATTTCCATTTTTGTTTCAGGAGTTAGAATCCGCAAGATTTTTTCCACAGGAGATCACCATAACAGCTATTTCAGATGAGTATTTTTTCAGGTTGTGGTATGAAAATTCAGAAGGTTTTTCTTCAATGTATTCTGAGGTGAGAAAATTCAGGTTGCCGAAGTGATGTTTTTACTTTTGGATTTTTTGGAGTTCTTCTTTAAATCTCAGGTGTTCTTTGAACATGCATCTATCTTGAACGAATAATATTCCGTTTTCCTCTGCTAATTTCTTTGCCTCTTCATTTACTATTCCCTCCTGTAGCCATATTGCCTTTATGTCTCCTCTTTCTTTTTTTCTTTCTATCGCTTCTTTTACGACTTCAAGTGCCTGTTCAGGTCTTCTGAAAACATCTACCACATCTATTTCTTCATCAACTTCTTTGAGGGATTTGAAAGATTTCAATCCCATTATTTCTTCTTTTGTAGGATTTACGGGTATTATTTTGTATCCCTGTGTCATAAGGTATTTTGGGACTCTGTTTGCAGGTTTTTCTGGGTTATCACTCATTCCTACGACTGCGATATTTTTGAGCGAGAGAATTTTTAAGATTTTTTGGTCTTCTTGAAGTTCTTTTTCTTGTTGTGTCTCGTTCATTTTTTGAGGGGCGGACGACGGGGCTCGAACCCGCAACCCCGGGAGCCACAGTCCCGTGCTCTTCCAGTTGAGCTACGTCCGCCGTATCAAATCATTCAAAAATTTATAAACTCCTTATCCCTCCTTCCCCAAATTCAAAATTTTTGCTGATTCCTTCTTATCCCCCTAAATCTTCTCCCTCACCTTCTTTTTTCCCGCAATGAATCACCATAGTTATCTCTCCCCTTATTCTCTCCCTTTTGATCATAATATCTCTTATATCTTTTATTCTCCCGAAAAGATATTCCTCGTGAATTTTTGTCATCTCTCTTCCTAAAAATACCTCTGTGTCTTCGCCAAATACCTTTTCTATTTTTTCTAATGTATCTTTTATTCTGTGCGGGGACTCAAATATAACTATTGCCGGGTTGAATGGAAGTTTTTCAACTCCCTCCTTCACCTTCTTCAAAAAACCTTCTTTACCTTTCTTCGGTAAAAAACCTAAAAATAAAAACCTCTGAGATTGTATCCCTGATACAGATAGAGCCGATGTTATTGCTGAAGGACCGGGTATAGGTACGATTTTAATTCCTTTTTCTCTGCATTTTTTTATAAGTGTAGAGCCGGGGTCAGAAATTGCAGGAGTTCCAGCCGATGTTATAAGTACTGCGCTGAGATTATTTTCTTTTATTTCCTCGGCTATCTTTTCCGCATTGCTTCCCTCCTTTGGAGCTGGCATGTAAAAAATTCTCTTCTGCGCAGCTCCTATGTGATTGAGTATTTTCAGCGCTCTTTCTTTTGACTCACATACTACCACATCACAGTTTTTCAGAACCTCTTTCGCCCTTTCGGTTATGTCTTTGAGATTCCCTATCGGAGTTGCTACAACATATAGAACCATATCAAAAGAAGTTATAGTTTATGTTTTCATTTTTTGTTCTCCGAAGTCAAGATGTTATTCAAATTTTTACGTGATACAGAGAAAGAAATTTTCATCTTCACCTTGCGGGCATCATTTTCTTCTGAAAGGATTTTATATCCTTCTATTAAGTCATCTATCTTTTTGATTTTTTTCTCAATGCTTTGAGATGTATCAGATGAATTTGATACTTTTTTGCTTGCTTCTTCTACTGCTTTGATTTTTGCTCTTTGCAGAACTTTTTCTCTATTCTTCCCTTCAACTTCTACAACTACTATTATTCTTTCGGGGAATGCATACTGTATTTCAGCAGATTCCCAGAATATATCTGGACTTTTCTGACAGCCAAATATAATTCCAAAATTTAAGATGACCAGAGTAAAAATTCCCTTTGCTTTCATAACCGATGATTTAACTATTTATTTTTTATTCTGTTTTTTGATTAATTTTGGAAACTTTTTAAAGTGGGAGAGATGTCAAATCCCAACGATTTCTTTTATTATTCTTTTTCTTTCTTCTTCGGGGAGTTTATCTATTATGAGTTTTCCTTCAAGGTGGTCTATTTCATGCTGGAAAAGAACGCTTTCAAGTTCTGTAAGCTCTTTTTGAATTTCATTCCCTTTTTCGTCAATCCATTTTACGACTATCTTTTTACTTCTTTCGACGGGAACTTTTAACCCGGGGATAGAAAGGCATCCCTCTTCAAAAACAATTTTTTCTTCGCTTTTTGATATTATGAAGGGATTTATAACCACCTGCGGTTTTCTTTCTTCTTTTGATAGGTCAAACACAAAAAATCTCAGGTCTACTCCGACCTGTGTTGCTGCAAGCCCAATACCATCTTCTTCATACATAAGCTCTTTCATCTGACCGAATATTTTTCTTACCTCTTTGTCTATTACTTTCAGCTCTCTTGCTTTTACCCTGAGCCGTGGGTCGGGAAACCGAAGAACTTTCATAAATAAATCTTAATAGATCTTTTAAACTATTTTTTTGATTTTTCGTCTTATTTCTGAAAAAAGATTTCTTTTTTATCGGAACCTTTAACTTTTAGCTTTGCTTTTTCTAAAATCGTTTTTATGTCAGTACCGAGTAGCACTTTGAATAAAGAAACCAAAATCGTAAGAAAATTAGAGAAAGGAAAGATAATTGAAATAAACATTGATAACCTCATTCATAATCTCGGGGTGATAAGGTCGCGCCTTTCAGAAGGAGTGAAAATTTTTCCGGTCCTAAAGTCAAACGCTTATGGACACGAAATCACAGCTATATCACAGCACATTGATGATTTTGTAGATGGATGGTGTGTTGCCAATTTAGAGGAAGCAGAAAAACTCCGCAAAAACTCAAAAAAACCAATCCTCATCATGAAAGGAACTCTATCAGATGAAGAAGATAAAGAGGCGATTTCGCAGGATTTCTGGGTTGTCATAAGAGATGAACAGGACCTGAATTCAAAAATAAAAAAAGGAGTGAAGAATTTGTTTTTGAAGGTTGATACCGGTATGGGAAGATTAGGCGTTTTGCCAGATAAGCTCAAAAAAATTCTCGAAAGTATAAAAAATGTTAACGGAGCAGAACAGCTTTTCAAGGGTGTGATGTCTCATTTCGCTTATTCTGACCTTCAAGATAGAGATTTTGTGAATTATCAGTTCCGTATTTTTTCTGATTTCGCAAGCAAATTTGAAAAGGTCTTGCAAAAGAAATTACTCAAGACATTGTCTAACTCCGCCGCTTCGCTTTCTTTCAAAGATGCACACTTTGACTTTGTAAGACCTGGCTTAGCTATATACGGTATATCACCTTTCGGTAAAGAGAAGACCTTTGATCTCAGACCTGTTCTTACAGTAAAAACAAGGGTGATAGCAGTGAAGAATATTCCAAAAAATTGGTCTGTTGGATATTCGCGGAAGTTTATAGCCAGAGAAGAAGTCAAAATAGCCATACTAGATGTTGGATACTCTTCGGGATTGCCACGTTCTTGGTGGGAAAAGGGGTATGTATATGCTGGTGGGAAAAAACTGAAAATAGTAGGTCTGATATCAATGGATATGATGGCGGTTTTGATTGATAATGTGAATATAAATGTTGGAGATGAAGTTATAATTTTGGGGGATATAGATGGTATAACCGCATACGATATAGCTTCTTCTGTGGGGACTATTCCGTATGAGATTTTATGTTCTTTGGGTTTGAGAAGCTGATGAATTTTATTTTCTGTCAAAGTTAAATTCAGGTTAGTTTTATCGCCCATGCTCCACGGCTTGGTTTGACAACTCTTACAGATGTTTCTATGCCTGTTTTTGCTCTGTATTCTTCTTTTATGTAGTCCGAAAATTCTTTTTCTTTTCCTTTTTCAACTATTGCTATTATGTTGCCCCCGAATCCTCCGCCAGTCATTCTGGCTCCTATAATGTTTTTGAACGACCACGCTATTTCGGTGAGAATATCAATTTCTCTGCAAGAGACCTCATAAAGATTTTTTAGTCCGAGCTGTGATTCCAAAAATAACTTGAAGATTTTTTCTTCTCTCTTCTCTTTTATGTATTTTTTTGCTTCTTTGACTCTCTGATTTTCTTCAATTACGAATTTTGCTCTTTTGAAGATTTTCTCTGGCATAATGTCTTTGATTTTTTCAAGCATTTTGAGGTTCGCAGAAGATAAACTTTCTACGCCGAAATTTTCCCGAAGTATTCTCAGAGCTTCCTCGCATTCTGTTTTTCTCTTTGAGTACTCAGACGATGCAAGTGAGTGTTTCACTCCGCTATCACATACCAAAAACACCCAGTTTTTCGGAAGGTCTATATACTCTACTTTCAGGTTTTTGCAGTTTATGAGGATTGATTTATTTTCTTTCCCGAAGACCGATGCCATCTGATCCATTATTCCGCAGGGGACGCCTACAAACTCGTTTTCCGCTTTCCTGCCCAAAACCGCCATCTCTTTTGGTGAAATTTTCAGATTGAACATAGTTGAGATGAGTTTTATCGTCGCTATTTCGCATGACGCAGAGGAACTCAATCCCCCACCCATAGGAACACTGCTATTTACAATCATCTCTAAACCTTCTATTTTGAGCCGGTACATTTTTTGTAGAAAGTATATGGGTCCGAGGAAGTAATCTGCCCAGTTTTTCTGGGGATTTATTTTATCCGAGTTCACTTCTTGTTCTTCATTTTTGTTGATGCTGACTATTCTTATTTTCCCGCTTTTTGTTTTTCTTCCGACTATTACGGTTCGCAGGTTTATAGCCATGGGCATCACAAGTCCGAGATTGTAATCTGTATGCTCTCCTATAAGGTTTACTCTTCCCGGAGCTGATGAAATAAAGATTTCTCCACTTTCTTTTATTTCTTTGAGAGATTTTTCAGCTAATTTTTTGGTTTCTTCATCTATTATATTTTCTGATGGTATTTCTTTTTTATCTGCTTGTTTTTTCATTTTATTGTTTCAGGAAGTTTTGCTTTCACTGAGCGACAAGTTTTTCTATTATGTTTGGTATTCTGTGAGCGTCTTCAATGTAGTCAGCGCATCCGGTTTCTATTGCAGAGCGTGGCATACCAAAGACAATAGCGCTCTTTTCGTTTTCTACAATCACCTTACCTCCAAACTCTTTTACTTTTCTTATGCCTTTGCTCCCGTCATTTCCCATGCCTGTCAGAATTACTGCTATTGTGTTTTCCCTGAAGACCTCTGCTGCTGTTTCTATTGCTATGTCTATTGATGGTTTATATATAGCATTATATGGTTCGTCGGTTATTTTCACTATTCCTCCTTTCATTACTCTTATGTGTTTTCCTCCTGGTGCTACAAGAATTTTTCCTGCTTCAAGTTTATCTCCGTCTTTTGCTTCTTTCGCCGGGAAACCACTCTTTTCTTCTAATCTCTGTGCGTATGTTTCGGTAAATATGGGTGGCATATGGATGACAACTAAAAAAGCGGCAGGGATTGGCTGTAGCATTGAGAAGATGTCCATCACAGTGTTTGGTCCTCCTGTTGAAGCTCCTATCACAACGAGCTTTTTGAAGGATCTTTCGGTTAAGATTTTGGGAGCTAATCTTTCGGCTCTTGCCTGATAGTCAATCTGACGCGTGGAGAGCTCTTCTGGTATTCTTATCTGCCTTATTTTAGCTCTTGCTGCATTTTTTATCTTATCTATTATTTCTTTACCTTTCCTTATTATTTCGAGGCTTCCCTTTTCTATATCTTTTGATATAAAGTCAACTGCTCCTTCTTCAAGGCATTTTAAAGTCACTATCGAACCTTCTTTTGTGTATGAAGAGATCATGACTATGGGAGTGGGTTTTATTTTCATTACTTCTCTTATAACTTCTATGCCGTTTTTTTTCGGCATCTCGTAATCAAGAGTTATCACATCTGGCATTAGCTCTTTGAACTTTTGTATCGCTTCCTCTCCATCTCTTGCCTCCCCAACTATCTCTATTTCTCTATCTTTCTTCAGAATTTCTCCTATTGCTTTTCTTATGAAAGTTGAATCATCTACTATGAGGACTTTTATTGCCATCAATTTAAAAATTTTTTTGTTTTTTCAGATATTGAAAAAAATCAGTCATTTTTTCTTTTTTGAGTGTATTTTTATTTATCTCAGTGTCTATTTTAATATTGAGAAAATTTCACTTTGTTCTTTGATGATAATAATTTAAATTACTATGGCTGTCAGAAAGGAGAAGGGTTTGAAAAAGGAAGGGGCAAAAATTACCAGGGGAAAAATCAGAGCAAAAAGTCGCAGTTCAGATAAAAAAGAGATTATTCAAAAGAAACTTAAAGAGTGGGAAGAAAATGTCCTTAAAAAGTCCCTCGAGAGAATGCCTGAAAGACAGGAAAAATTCTTCACAACAAGTGGTATAGAAATACCTCGTTTCCTTCCTTATTACGAGCCGGAAGGAGGAATTTTGAGCTTTCCGGGTGAATTCCCTTTCACCCGAGGATTTCAACCAACAATGTACAGAGCAAGATACTGGACTATGCGACAGTACTCTGGTTTTGGAACTCCTGAGGAAACAAATGAGAGATTTAAGTTTCTTCTGAAAGAGGGACAGACAGGGCTTTCTATGGCTTTTGACCTGCCAACTCAGATGGGGTACGATTCATCAGACGAGGTTGCTTATCCTGAGGTAGGGAAGGTGGGGGTAGCAATAGATACCGTTGAAGATATGCGAATTGTTTTCAGAGATATTCCGCTTTCTAAGGTGTCGGTATCTTTCACCATAAACGCTACCGCTCCGATAATACTTGGTATGTTTTATCTGGTTGGGCAAGAGCAGGGAGTTCCTCCATCACAGCTGAGGGGTACAGTTCAGAATGACATACTGAAAGAATTTGCAGCTCGGGGAACATATATTTATCCTCCCGACTTTTCAATGAAGCTTGTCATAGATGTTATTGAGTTTTGCGCGAAGGAGATGAAGGAGTTCAACCCGATTTCTGTTTCTGGGTATCATATTCGTGAAGCTGGGGCAACTGCTGTGCAGGAGTGCGCTTTTGCTATATGCTCGGGTATAGAATATGTTTCAAGGGCTATTGAAAGAGGGCTTTCACCTGATGATTTCGGGAAGAGAATAACCTTTTTCTTCTCTGTGCATAACAATTTCTTTGAAGAGATTGCAAAGTTCAGGGCTGCGCGGAGGGTTTGGTCTAAAATAATGAGAGATAGGTTCGGGGCTAAAAACCCTGAGGCGATGAAGCTCAAATTCCACGCCCAGACCTCTGGTGTCACACTTGTCGCACAAGAGCCGATGAACAATATCGTAAGGGTTGCTTATCAGGCGATGGCTGCTGCTCTCGGAGGAGCGCAGAGTATCCACACAAACTCCTACGATGAGGCGCTCGCTCTTCCAACAGATGAGTCGGTCAAAATTGCTCTCAGAACCCAGCAGATACTCGCTTATGAAACATTTATAGCAGATACAGTAGACCCCCTCGGTGGCTCATACTATGTTGAATACCTTACCGATGAGATCGAAAAAAGGGTCTGGGAGTATATCAAAAAAATAGATGAACTTGGAGGTATGAAAAAAGCAGTTGAAATCGGATTTATTCAGAGAGAAATAGCAAGGAGCGCATGGGAATATCAGAAACTCGTTGAGGAGAGGAAAATTCTTATAGTTGGCGTAAATTCTTTTCGGGAATCAAACGGAGCTCAGAAGGTAAAGATATTCCGTCTGAACGAAGAAGCTGTGAAAAGAAAAATAGAGCAGCTTATGAAGTTCAAGAAAGAAAGAGACGAGGGAGCGGTTATCTCTTCTTTAAAACGCCTTGAAGATTACGCAAGAGATGGAAAAACAAATCTTATGTATCCTATTATTGAGTGTCTCAAAGCAAACTGCACGCTCGGAGAAATATCCCGTGTCTTTGAAAAAATATACGGAAGATTTAAAGGTTTTAATTTCTTCTGATAGACGGTCAAAAGAGAAGAATATAATTTTATTTTTATGCTCAAGAAGTATCAGCAGTTAAAGGTTGAGCTGAGCAAAAAGGAGCTCAAACCAGTATATTTTTTCGCGAATTGCCCGAAAATTATTTTCCGAGACCTCCTCTCATCTATAAAGGAGAACATGGGAAAAAAAACAGAGGTCTTTTCTATATCCTCCCAAAAAGAGAAGATCTCAGATTTTTTCTACTCCCAAGGTTTTTTCTATTCAAAGAAAATTGTCATTTTAGACCTTGAAACTTTCTCTCCGTCTCCTCATCAGTTTGAAGAAATATACGGTATCTTGAAAAAATACAGTAAATCTGAGAGAAGCTCGGGGAGGGTTCTTGTTGTGAGAACTGAGAGAAAGCCCGTTCCAAAAAACATATCTGAACTTGCAGAGGATTTGCAGGTTTTCTTCTGGGTTATATGGACTTACGAAGACATTATGTTCATTTTGAAAACGCTTTTTCCCGATGTGAAGCTGACAGATGATGCCGAAAATTTTCTCAAAAATCTCTTTCAATTCAATGTTGATCTGGTTTCGGTTCTTAAAAAAGCTGTTATATACTCGTATCCGAAAAAATACCTGAACAGAGAAGATATTGCAAGCGTTCTTTCTGATGAATTATCTATGAACATAAGAAAGTTCGCAATTCAGGTTCTGGAGGGTAATCTCAAAAACTTTCCAATAATGGAGAGGTCAGAAGATATTAATCTCATTTTATCTACGCTTTCATCTTACTTTTTTTCTTTTGTGAGGTTAAAGGTTGATGGCTCCGCAAGAGGTTCTTTGAAGAAAATCCAGATAGAAAATGAGTTCAAAACCAAAGATATAGATAAGATAATAGCTTCTATGAAGAGAGCAAATTCATCTGATATTGTTCATGGTTTTCTTGATGTTCTTTTCAGGTCCCGTGCGGGAAATTACTCTCTTTCTTTTTACCTTTTCAGATTTCTCAAAGATTTTTCAGATGCGGTGAAAACCTGATTTTTTCATTTGATTTCCGCGGTAAGTGGGTTTGAGTGTATGCTTTTTAATCAATACAGGTTGGAAGTTCTGATAGTGGGGGTTTTGACTTATTCTCTATGACATAACTTGCCTGCTTTTCCTGTCTTTCCCATCCGCACATAGTGTGTGCTAGCCTTAGATAACCAAAGGGATATATTGTCGGATTTTGATAAGAACCTACTAATCTTTCAAGTGGAAATCTGTAATATTTCTCTCTTGCAGATACCACCTTTTTTGCTTCTTCTCTCAGCTTAACTGCCTCTTCAAGCGAATTTTTGTATTCTTTTCCCTGAATACCATCAATGACTGCTCTGTAAAGGTTGAATGAGTGCAAAAGGCGGAGGCGAACAATTTTTATACCGTCTAAAATTTCAAGACACCATATTTTGATAAAATCGTCAGAACCATTGCAGAGTTTTTCCGTATCTTTCTCAAGAGGAACTATTTTTTCAGCCATCTCGTAAATCTTTTTTAAAACTCTGTTTTCAAATGAATTGATTTCCTCCTGACTCATAGATAAAAATTCTTCAAACTGAACTCTTTTGGGGTGAGTTTCAATTTGAGCCATGTAACCTATATCATCATAAAAATCCTCCACTGATATATATGGAATAAGTCTATTTTCAAAGAGATATTCTGTTTGCATGTTGATGAATTCAAGAAGAATTCTTTTCATGTCATCTTGGCAGTTCCCGTAGATTTGTGCGTAATTTTCTATAAAGTGTTCAAAATTTTCCTCGGCTTCCCATAGCATTTTTGCTGTAAGATAATCTGTCATCCAATATCCCCATTCGTGCCCTGACGAGAAGATAACATGCCCTTCAATCATAGGTAATTTTTTTTCAGATATTTCCTTTACAAGCCCGTTTATGTCAATCCATCTTGAATAAATGTATTCAGGTAAGAATGCAGGAACATCAATATCAGCAGTAGCCCAATAAGCTGACTCGGGTTTATATCTTACCACTCTTGATTCTTTGAGTAGCTCCATCATATACTCTCTTTGAAGATGGAAATTTGGATGATTGTACATTCCCCAATCTCTGTAAAGGTCAAAGAAAAATACAGTATGAACATTATTTATAATTCTTGGGTTTGCAAATTTAGGGAGGTGATAGTAAAATACCGTCTGGTTGTTGTATTTAACCCAGAGTTCTGGGTAGTTTCCGATATGATTTACGACAGATACTGTGGTTTTAGGATGATTTTTGTTCATATAATCGGCGATGAAGTTCAGCATCTCAACGACTTTCTCGGGCTCTCCAGAAAAAAACTCTCCAAACCCGATTTCTATATTATCCCACGGTACCTGCATTAGAAAGTCAATTTGTGATGCGATTTGCTCCTGCCAGTTGCTTTCTGACTCGGTGAGGACATAAGAGTTCTGCAGTGATGATATGCCAAGAAGTTGAATTTCCGCTCCAACGCTTACTCCTCTCGCGTGTGCGTATCCAATTATCTTTCTTGCATGTTCAAACCAAGATTTAAAATCAAGTGTTTTAAGTATAGACCACTGAATATAATTCTGACCTGTCTTTACGATGTAATCAATGAATTTTTTTGCTTCTTCAAGGTTTTCATCCCCCGCTATGTTAAATGAGTTGAAGTATTCAATAGGGTGAAGCAGATGAAGGTGTGTTCCCCTCGTCTTAAAGTAAGGTGAAAGTTTCAGATTTATATCCCGAGGAAGATAAACATTTTTGTATTCTGGTATAAATTCCTGCATTGGATGGAAAAATCTGATTCCAAGAAGTTCAAGAAATTTATAAACCGCATAAGATAGATTTTTTTCATCAGGAGCATAGATAATGAATAACTTTGATTGACCTGACAAATTTATTCTTTTTATTATGAAACCATCTTTTATATTGTCTTTTAATAAATCCTTCCCATCTTGCGATGATGTAAACCATATGATTACTTTATCTTTCTGAGTTGAAAAATCGGGTTTCCCTCTTATAATTTTGATGTCTTTTGTTCCCCATATTCTTTCAAGGTAAAATTTGAGGTCTTTGTACGAAATTTCAAGATTTGTGTCAGATTTTTCATCTATTATATATATTATAACTTCTTCCGGTGAAAATTTTTCCATACTTGATGAGATTTCCGATGATTTGCATTCAGGGGTTGATTTTTCTCTCTGTAAGCTTTGAGAACATGCCGTAAAAACCAAAACAAATAATTTCATAATTTGTCTCATCATTATTCAACATAAAGTTAATATCTAATGAATAAATTTTTTTGTTGTTTAATGTTTGTTTTTGCCGTCTTATTATCTTTTTCTCAACTCAAATTAATAAAAGATTTATATTTTAAAGTGAAGTGAGTTTTATCGGGAGAATAGAGAAAGCCAAAATAATAGAGTATTTCAGGGAATATGTATCTTCTGGGAAAGCGAAATTTTTCACAAAGTTCGGTATGGACTTCGTTTTCGGTAAAAGAGAAGGAATATATGTGTGGGATGTTGATGGTAAAAAAGAGCTTATAGACTGCCACTGCAACGGTGGGGTCTTCAATCTTGGACATAGAAACCCAGAAATAATACAGACACTGAATCAAGCTCTTTACGAATTAGATATAGGAAACCATCACCTTATAAGTGAGCATAGAGCGGTTCTCGCAAAGAAACTCGCAGAACTCACGCCAGGAAATATAAAATACACCGTCTTTGGAGTTGGAGGAGGTGAAGCTGTTGACCTTGCCATAAAAATAGCAAGAGCGTTCACAAAAAGACCAAAAATCATCTCTGCTGTCGGTGGATACCACGGACATACCGGATTTGCACTTGCTACCGGAGATGAAAAATATAAAAAGCCCTTTGAACCACTCGCTCCGGAATTTTATCAGGTCCCGTTCAACGACCTTTCAGCTCTTGAAAAGGCAGTTGATGATAAGACCGCCGCTGTTATATTTGAAACCGTTCCCGCAACTCTTGGAATTTATGTCCCAGATAAAAATTTCTTCAAAGGAGTTAGAGAAATCTGCGACAGAAAAGGAGCTCTAATGATAATAGATGAAGTTCAAACAGGGCTGGGAAGAACTGGAAGATTATGGAGCATTGAACACTTCTCCGCTACACCAGACATAATGATAATAGGAAAAGGGTTAAGTGGAGGAATCTATCCTATAACTGCTACTTGTTTCAGAGAAGAACTTGAAATTGTCTTCCATGATGACCCTTTTATTCATATATCAACTTTCGGGGGAGCAGAACTCGGATGCGCTGTCGCTCAAAAAGTTCTTGAAATTTCCTCCTCGCCTGATTTCCTAAATCATGTGAATCAACTTGCCCTGTTCTTTGGAAAAGAGCTCGGAAGATTGAAAGAAAAATTTTCAAATGTAATAGAATCTATAAGGCAACTTGGACTTATGATGGGAATAAAAATGCATAACGAGTTTTTAGGTATGATGGCTCCACTTGCTTGTTATCAAGAAGGACTCCTCTGTGTTTATGCAAATAACGATAGGTCTGTTTTGCAGTTTTTACCTCCTCTTATAGCTACAAACGAGCAAGCCGAAGAAATAATCAGACGACTTGAAAGAGCTTTACATCTCCTCTCTTCCGAAGAATTTCAGAAAAAGATTTTTCAAAAGATTATGGAGAGCTGATGTGATGAAATTTAATATAAACCCGCTTGTTCTTAAAGAGTTTGAAGAAAACCTCAATGTTCTTGAACCTGAAAAAAGCTCTATTCCCGCAAGGGTGATAGGTTTAGGAGAGATAAGCTCGGTCTTCGTTATAGACCATATAGAACTCAAAGATTATGCGTTTAAACGACTCCCTATATTTTCAAACCAAAAAGAAGCAGAAGAGTATGAAAAAATTTTGAAAGAATATATAAACATTCTTGAAAGTGGGGTAGGGATAAAAGTCGTTCAGACCGACGGAACGATTGTCAAGACCTCTGATGGAAGAATTGTGTATTACTTGGTTCAGGAACTTTTGCCTCAAGAAAGTATCGGAAACAAATTCATAAAGAACGCAGATAGAACTTCCGCTATTGATTTTTTCAAAAAAGTTATTCGGGAATTAGCAAAAGTTGAGGACTTTAACAAAAAAAGTGAAAAAATAAAGGTAGGTATAGATGGTCAGATTTCAAACTGGGTAGCTTTCAGAAAAGATCATGGCATAGCTCCCGCGTACCTTGATGTTTCTACTCCCCTTTACAGGAAAGATGGTAAGGAGATGCTAAAGGCAGACCTAATTCTCAAAAGCGCTCCACCAATTTTGAAGCAAATACTCAAATTCCTTTTCCTTAAAGAAGTCCTTGATAGATACTATGATTTACGCCTTATTATAATAGATTTGTTAGCTAACCTGTTTAAAGAAAAACTTGATGAGAACGAATTTATTCCAGAGCTTATTCAAGTTGCTAATAAGGAACTACACATAAAGAAAATAACCTTTGACGAAGTGAAGGCATACTATAAGAAAGATGCTTTTATTTGGGAACTGTTTTTATCATCTAGGAAGTTTTATAGATTTGTTAAGGCGAAAGTTTTTCGCTCCCGCTACGATTTTATATTGCCTGAAAAAATAGAAAGATAAGTTTTATACTCGTTCAAATTGAATTCCTGCTAATATATCGCATAAACTTCTCCAATTTCCTGCGGGTATGTGGAGAAGAAAACCGGTGAATGGGGATATGAATCCTATAATCCACCTTAGCGCAAGCTTCAAGAAAATTGTGCCTCCGCTTTTTTTTGAAACCCTTATTCCGAAGATTATATCTCCGGGAGTTCTTTCAAAAGCCCACCTGAACATCACAAAAGTTATAAAATCAAAAAAGAGAAAAAGCAAGATAAAACCTAAAAAGTTTATTTTCCCAGTAAGTGATATGAATGCAGATGTGTATATTATAACGCTTCTGTCAAGAGAATTAGCCAAAATCCTCCTTATAAAAACCTCCATCAAAAATGAAATTTTAAAAAATATAAGTATTTGTGATTTTATATGTTTATATAATGTTTTTAAATTTTGGCTACCGCTTGAGTTTTATTGCTAAAATTACTGATTTATTGGCTTTTTTATGAGCGATGAGAAGAAATCAGATCTGGAAAACGAGGGAAAGCTCGGGGAAATCGGAAGCAAGAGCGCTCAAAATTATAGACCGAGCGAGGTCGTATCAACCGAAGATGAAATAGACCTCTTTGAACTCGCTGGGGCTATATGGAAAAGAAGGAAACTGATTTTTCTCATCACGGTATCTGCTACTTTTTTGGGATTTTTTATTTCGTTAATCATAACACCAAAGTATAAGGCGACCGCAAAGATAATTCCTATAACATCACAAAAATCTTTTGTACTCCCTTTTGCTCCATCTGAGTTTGCAAACCTCGCCGGGCTTTTAGGAGTAAATCTGCCATCTGGCTCAAACACTTTGAGAGCTGTTCTTGAATCTCGCGACCTCGCAAAAAGAGTCATAAAAAAAACAGGAATACAAAAATACCTCTACGGGAAACTCTGGGATGAAAAAACAAACTCTGTGAAAAAAGGAGTTGACCCAGAAAAAATTCCATCAGAAGATGAAATTGCTGAAAAATTTATAAAATCGTTTCTCAAAGTTTCCGAAGATAGAAAAACAGGGGTTATAGATATTTCAGTTATATTCCCAAAAGAACCTACGCTTTCAGCTTTGATTGCAAACGAATATTTATCAGAGTTATCAAATGTTTTCAACGAAAAAGCATATACCATATCTAAAAAAAACAGAATATTCATAGAGGAGAGAGTTAAGCTTGCTGAAAAGAACCTTCAAGAAGCAGAAAGGGAGTTAAAGGAGTTTCAGGAAAAATATAATGTTGTCGCTATCGATAAGCAGATGGAAGAAGGACTGAAAATATACGCCGAACTTATTGCCCAGCTTGCCGAAAAGGAGATGAAACTTGAAGTCCTCAGAAAAATAACAACTCGTGATAATCCAGAAGTTGTTACCCTGATGTATGAGATAAATGAATTGAAAAATAAAATAAGGGAACTTGAAAGTGGGCAAAAAAATTTCAAGGGATATATTCTTGATACATCTAAAAGATTGCTCATACCTCTTGAGTCCGTTCCGGAAGTTGCTATGGAGTATCTGAGGAGAAGGAGAAATTTTGAGATACAGAATCAGATTTATAAGACGCTTCTCCAGGCGCTTGAACAAGCAAGAATAGAGGAGGAGAAAGAAGATATAACTTTTGAGGTGATAGATTACGCATATCCGCCAAAATACAGGTATTCTCCAAAAAGAAAGCTTATTGTTGCGGTATCTTTTACATCTGCGCTTTTTTTGGGTGTCTTTGTAGCTCTTTTGCTCGAATCAATAGAAAACAGGAGAAAGCAGAAGAAATAATTTTTTCAGATGAGATTATGTTTTTGAGCAACCTCTTTTGCTAACTTCCCTATTTCAGATGGACTTTCTGCTATGTAAACTCCTGCTGATTTGAGCTTTTCAACTTTATCCTGCCATCTTCCTGCTCTGCCCATTATTATGGCTCCTGCGTGTCCCATTCTTTTTCCAGCGGGAGCAGTTCTTCCTGCTATGAAAGCTACAACCGGCTTTGTCATCTTGTTTTTTATGAAATCTGCTGCTTCTTCTTCTGCATTCCCTCCGATTTCTCCAATCAAGATGATCAATTTCGTTTCAGGGTCTTTTTCAAACATTTCAAGAACCTCAACGAATTTTGTCCCAACTATAGGATCGCCTCCTATACCTACACATGTAGATTGTCCGAGACCTTCTTTTGTCGTCTGCCATACCGCCTCATAAGTCAAAGTACCACTTCTTGAAACTATTCCCACTATCCCTCTTTTGAATATGTAAGGAGGCATTATACCTATTCTGCATTCTCCGGGAACAATTATGCCGGGGCAGTTTGGACCAATTATTCTTGACCCTTTTCGTGTTGCATATTCTTTCGCTTTCATAAAGTCAATAGTTGGTATTCCCTCAGTTATGACGACTATGAGTGGTATTCCGCTATCTGCAGCTTCTATTATTGAGTCGGGAGCAAAAGGGGCTGGGACAAAAATACATGCTGCATCTATTTTCCCGAGTTCGCTTATCGCCTCTTCACAGCTATTGAAAACAGGAATACCATCTACATTTTGTCCCCCCTTTCCGGGAGTTATTCCACCGACTACCTTTGTTCCGTAATCTTTTGATATTTTTGCGTGGAATGAGCCGTTCTTACCCGTTATTCCCTGAATGATCACTTTTGTGTCTTTGCCAACCAGTATAGCCATTTTTTCAATCTCCTTTCTTTTTTATTTGGAAAATCTGTTTTTAAACATAAGTTTCTTTCTTTTTGCCTCTTTTATTTTTTGCTTCCTGCTCAAACTCTTTTGCTTTTTCTACTGCGAGCTTTGCTCCTTCTCTCATATCGTTTGCGGTAATTATATTGAGCCCCGATTCGGCTAAAATTTTTTTCCCAAGTTCAACATTTGTTCCCTCTAATCTGACAACTATTGGGACTTTTATCTCCATTTCTTTTGCTGCTTGAACGAGTGCTGTTGCAACTATATCGCACTTCATGATTCCGCCGAATATATTCACAAATATTGTTTTTACTCTTTTGTCTGAAATGAGAATTGAAAATGCAGATCTTACCTGTTCAAGAGAGGCGCCTCCACCTACATCAAGGAAGTTTGCGGGTTTTCCACCTGCGAGCAAAATCTCATCCATCGTCGCCATGGCAAGTCCTGCTCCATTTACAAGACAACCTATATTTCCGTCAAGTCCAACATAAGATATTCCTATTTTTTTTGCTTTGACATCTCTTGGGTCCTCTTGACTCGGGTCATAAAGCTGAGCGATTTCTTTGTGTCTGAAAAGAGCGTTATCATCAAAGTTTATTTTGGCGTCAAGCGCAAGTATTTTTCCGTCCTCTGTCTCAACAAGAGGGTTTATCTCACACAGAGAGCAATCCAACTCAAAAAACATTCTCACAAGGTTTTTGACTATGTTCTCTGCTGGTATTCCGAGAAATTTTGCCAACTTTCTTGCTTTATAGTCCGATATTCCTAAAAAAGTATCTATGTATTCTGTCATGATGAGGTTGGGATTTTTTTCTGCAACTTCTTCTATTTCTACTCCACCTTCTGGACTTGCTATAATGCAGACCTTTTCTTTTGACCTATCTATTACCACTCCGAGGTAATACTCTTTTTTCGCTTTGACACCTTTTTCAACGAGGACTTTCTTTACGAGCTTTCCTTCTGGACCTGTTTGGTGTGTGACAAGTTTTTTACCTATCATGCTTTTTGCTATTTGATAAACTTCATCTGGGGAGTGAGCGATTTTTATTCCTCCTGCTTTGCCTCTTCCTCCTGCGTGTATCTGCGCTTTGACAACGAAGGAGTTCCCTCCTATTTTCATTGCTATTTTTTTTGCCTTTTCTGGGTTTGATGCGACATCTCCTTCTGGGACGGGTATTCCGTAGTTTTTAAGTATTCTTTTTGCTTGGAATTCGTGTATATTCATAAACCAAAAAGTTTGGTTGTGTTTTTTTGTTTTGGTTTTAAGCTGAATTTTTTTCTTTTTCAGGTTATCTGAATTTGTTTATGTTTTTTGTTTTGACTATTCTTTTTTCATATGGGTTTGATTTTGAGGGCAGTTTTTATTAAATTGAGAATAAATATCAACTAAAAATATATTTTCATTTTTCCTCTGCGAATAGGGAAAAAGAAAAGTTTTTTGAAAAATGAAAATGAGAATAATTATCAATTAAATTCGTCAAACGGGAGGTGTAAAAAATATGAAACCACTTGCCTTCAATAACAGATTTTCCTCAACCCAGAAAAAAAACAACGGCAAATACCATAACAAAAAAACAACAAAAATCTCCTTTTTTCTACTGGTATTGCTTGGCTCAACCCAAACTCATCTTTTTGCTTATGAAAGAGAAGGAGGAATAAGTGTTGGTGCCTACGGCTCAACACGGTTTGAAATAGGTAAAGACATAATATCAGGGAAAGATAAACTCACCTTCATCCTGCGAAGAATAGTTCCAACATTCTCAGCCACAATAAAAGAGAGATTGAGGTTCTATACCGAACTTGAATTTGAAAGGTTCGGTCTTTTAGAACTCCAAGAGGACTTCGGTCAAGACACAAAAAAAGGATACTCCATACTTCACAAAACAGAAATAGAAGGTTCTCGCGGTTCTGAAATAAAGTTGGAGCAGATGTGGGGTGAGTTTGAAATAGTAAGACCACTCCGTTTCAGAGTTGGTGCAGTTCTCCCGCCAGTCGGAAGGTTCAACATACTTCACGATGATGACCTCTGGGAACCAGCAAGGAGACCTCTTTCTGTAAGAGATCTTACGGTTCTCCCTGAAAAAACCGCATGGACAGAGCTTGGTTTGGGTTTTACAGGAAACTTTGACCTTGCCGACTACCTCGCAGGATACGAGCTATATCTTATAAATGGTGTGACCTTAGAGCACGACCTTGAAATAATACTCACAAGGCATATACCACAAGATGAGCCAGCCCACAATATGCTCACGGTTGAAAGTGTTGTGAAGCCAAGGTTTGGCAATTTCAGTGAAGACCTGAAAAAAGAAAAAGCAATTACGGGAAGGTTCTTTTTCTCCCCAGCTATTGGACACGAAATTGCTATATCCGGCTACGCTGGAAGATATACCCCATCTTTTCTTCCAAGTGCTCTTTTGTGGTCCTCTGCTCTTGACTTCAAAACTCAAATCTCTCAAAGCTTTGAAATAGAAGCTGAATACGCTTTTACTCAGTTTTCTCAACTCGGAAAAGTTGTTGATTCTCTTGCTCAAAAAATTTCAAGTAAGGAGACCTCCGCTCTTTTTACTGGAAATGTAACGGGAGCGCTTTCAACAGAAGGAAACACCGAAATTGAGCTTGAGATGACTCTTTCTAAAAATGTTCTTGCTGATTTCAAACACGGTGGTTGGTTGCTTTTCAGGTTCAAGTTCTTTCCATCTTTCCTTAAAAACACTCCGCTTTACCTTGATGAATCTTCAAAATTTGTTTTATTCCTGAGACCAGAGATTGTATCTTTGCAGAATATTATCACTGGCGTTGAGATTGAAGATGGGAAAGCAGAGCTCAAAAGGGAGAATAAAACCGTTTTCAGAATAACTCCGGGAATAGCTTATAGACCTACTCAGACGTGGGTTTTTTCAATCTCTTATGAGCTGACCGCTGTTGGTAAAGATGTGGGTAATATGTTTCTTTTTGGTTTTGCTTTTGGTTTATAAAACTCTTTAAAATAAACTGCTATGATCGGGATAGCAATATGTCTTTTTATCTTGGGGAATACACTCTTTGAAGAAAAGCTTGTTGATGTTTCGCGGGGTGTATTCCCCGCTTCCGCTTCTCTCATATACGGAGTTATAAATATCAAAGATTACGATGGGTTTTTAGACCTTATGGCTCCCGCAAAACCAACCGTTGAGGAAAGATCTTTTGAGACAGTTTTGGCTTATGATGGTGATAAGATTTTTGGGCTGTGCTCTGTTCTGAACGAGATAGGAAAAGAAATGCCTATTACATTTCTCGTGTGTATTTCAGAAACAAAAAAACTCAAAATTGATTACATAGATGTTCTTGTTTATAGAGAAACAAGAGGAGGAGAGATAAGGTCAAAAATTTTCCTGAATCAGTTCAGGGGTAAATCTGAGGAAGATCAGATCTCTATTGGAAAAGATATAAGAAATATAAGAGGGGCGACTTTATCTGCTTGGGCTACCACTCGCGTTGTGAGAAAAACCTTCGCGTTGTTCAAGATACTTATTTCAGGTAAAGCGGACTTTAAATCTGTCAAGCTTATTTCAAAGCAAAAAGAGTGGAGCGAATTTGTGAGAAGATGTTTTTTGGTAGGAGATTCTTATTTATGTGTTAGTTTCAGATATCAAGGTGATAGCGTTTTATTGCTTGAAGACCTTCAAAACTTTTCAGAAAAAATTTCAAGTGATTTTTCTCAATTTTACTTCTTCAATAAGACCACTCCCTACATCCAAGAGCTTATATCAAAGTACTCTGATTTATCATCAGAGCTTGGTTTTTTCAATATATGGTGGCGTAAAGATGGCAAAGCAGACCTCGGGGGCGTATGGAAAGGATATGTTGTTGACCTTATCAAAGATTTCTTTCAGAGAAACAACATAAAAGATTTTGAGGTATCTTTCGGCTGGTCAACTTTTTACTTTTCGCAAGAGAGAAAAATTGATGTCTTCGGAAGAGTTATATCTCTTCAAGGAGCTTTGTCTGTATCTGATACTTCGTCTGGTTATAGTACTATTTTTGACCCTTTGAGGAACGATTTTGTCAGAGAAAGAAGAAGAGTATGCGTTATTCATCAAAGTGCTGAGTTCTCAGATTTCGCTTCAACTTTATGCGCTGTTTGGGGGAAAGGTTGCGAAAGTTATGTTTTGCTCTACGGAGGAAAAGTTATATTTGACTATGACAGCAGCAGATAAAAAATCTCATTTTTTAATCCTTTCGCCTTTGGAGGTGTAAATGATTTATGAATAGGAATTGGATGAGAGCTTTTTTATTCTTTTACTTTTTTGTTTTCTCGGCTTGTTTTTTTGTCTGCAAACCAAAAACTAAAATTGAAGACAGAAGAGTTGTTATTTTCTTGACAAAAGAAGAAAGGGAGCTTGTTCTTCGTGAAATGAGGGAACTCCTGCGTTCAGTTCATATGATAATTTATGGTATTTCAATGGGAGATTACGATTTAGCATATCTTTATGCTAAATCTTCTGGAATGGAGATGGTGAATAAGCTTTCAGCTGTGGAAAAGACGCTACTTTTGAAACTTCCAGGTGATTTCAAGAAGTTGGGATTTGAAACCCATAAGCAGTTTGATGAGCTTGCAGAGGTCATAAAATCCAGAGAGAACCAAAAGATAATGAATAATCTTGCGAATCTCCTATCTAGGTGTGTTTCTTGCCATGATACTTACAGCATTCAAGCTGAAAAATAGGAAACTAAAGTTTTTCGTTTTACTTGACTTTTTTGAAAAAAATGATTAAAATAATTGCTGGAACTTTGACGCAATTTTTTGAAAAAATTGAGCCGGAAACCTTGATTTTATTAGGGTTTTTTTGCGGTTTTAATATGCCAAAGAGGAATTTAAACATGAAGCAATAAAGGGACAAGTTCAGAAGGAATTAGGTTTTAATATGCCAAAGAGGAATTTAAACACTATTGCTGTCTTCAATCTCTCCATAACAACCTCGTTTTAATATGCCAAAGAGGAATTTAAACAAGAAGATGTAATTTTTCATTTTTTTCACTGTGGCGTTTTAATATGCCAAAGAGGAATTTAAACAAATTTTTGCTTCGCAAAAACTTCTTTTATGCATAGAACGTTATATGAAATCGCTTTAGTGAGGTTATGATATGAAAAAGATAAATATTCCTTGTTTCTTTATGCTTTGCACTAATACCACAGAGAAAGAATGTCTCGAAAAAGGTTTATTTGGCGATAGAGAATACCGTTTACCTTATCTAAAATCAATAAAGAAGGGAGATATTGGTTTTTTATTGAACCTCTCTCGAGACCAACTCCTCGGGATTTTTGTAGCAGAAAGTGAAGCACGACTTAATATTGACCCGAATGCTTGGGGTGGTGGATTTCCTGCCCAGGTAAAAGTGAAGCTAATTGGCCAATTACAAAGAGTTGATAAAGCCTCAGAGAAATTAGAAAAAATCATAGAACTCAGAGAAATACAAAGAGATCCATTTCCCTATAAAGTTCCATTAAGAAACACATATGGACCAGACATCACCGATAAGGTAATATCACTGTTTACACTTACTGATAATGTTAGAGAATACTTTAAAATCCCGCCACCAGAAGAAATTGGTTTATATCCAGAATACAAATTAGAAGATGTTGCTGGTTTAGAGGATGTAAAGCGTTTCATATATCAAAGAATTATTGCACCATTTGAAGACGAGGAAACAGCTTATAAATTAGGACTGAGAATAGGGGGAGGGCTTTTACTTTTTGGTCCTCCCGGCACAGGAAAGACGCTTGTAGCTATGGCGATTGCGAACCATATTGAGGCAAAATTTATAGAGATAAGTCCCTCTGTGATTATAGGTTATCCAGGCGAAGCTGAGAGGCGGATAGAAAATATATTTGCATCATTAGACAAAGAACCTCGAGCCGTTGTGTTCCTTGATGAAGCAGAGTGGGTTTTATGTAAACGAGAAGACCAGACATCATCGGTAATGCAGAGAATTACTCCTGTTCTATTAGCTCAATTAAGCAGAATATTCAGGCAAAAGAGAAAGCCAATTATTGTTATTGCTGCCACGAATAAGCCTGAAATGATAGATCCAGCGTTCCTTCGTCCGGGAAGATTTGATAGAATTTTTTATGTAGGATTACCTGATAAAGATGCAAGAGCTAAGATTATAGAGAGATGCCTTAAAAATAGGGAACACGAATTAAGCGAAGACGATATTTCAGAAATTGCGGGAAAGTTAGAGGGCTATTCCGGTGCAGATATAGAAAACATTATCGAAGAAGCAGCATTTATTGCATTTGAAGAGAGAAATGCGAGGCCCGCAAAAATAACAAAGAATGATATAATGAATGCTGTAGAAAAAATACCTAAATCGGTTAAACCAGAAGAAGAGGAACAAATAAAGGAATGGGCCAAAGAACGAGGCATAAAAATATGAATGAGATGATTGAGAAAATTGAAAGAATAGTGACTACAGATAACACTGGCTATACGGCTCATTTCGTTTGCCCAAATCGGCTTACGCCGACTTCGTATAGCCCGAGAACGTTAGGCGAAATTCAAATGATGAAGGAGGTTTTTGAAAAATGCCCGATAAAGATGTAAAGACAATCCGTGACCTCATTTATTACCAGTATGCAAAAATTATCGCTAAGAGAGCTTTCGGGAAGGAAGCAAAGAAAAAAAATTATGGATTTATAAAAAAGACTTTCCTTGAATTGAAAGAGGAATTTAAACTTGGAATTTAAGCTTTGCTTTAATTCTTTTTAAAATTAAAATATATTTCTGTTGATGAAAAGCGTCAATCTAAATTGTGAAATAATAACTCCCCTTTTTATGGGGGGTGCTTCACAGCAACCAGAACTTAGAGCTCAATCCTTTAACGGTCTGTTCAGATATTGGTTCAGATTACTCGGTGGCTCCTTCGAAGATGAAAAAAAATTATTTGGATGGGGAGGTGAAGGTGCTATTAAAGGATTGGTTCAGATTTCAGTAATTAAAGGGCAAAATATTAATACTTCTAATTTTCAGAGGAATGGTCAGGGCTATAACTATTTGGGTTTTTCTCTTGCTTTAACCAGAAGACAATGTATAAATTCTTCTCAAAGCTTTAAATTAACTTTCCGTTTCCATCCAAAAACTACCGATGAAGACATCAAAAAATTTTTATGTTCGGTTTGGTGTGCTTTTTATCTTGGGAATTTTGGAAGTAGAAGTAGAAGGGGATTTGGTTCAATAGTAGTTGAAAATATAAATGGATATATACCAATTGGGTTTAATTTGAAGTTTAAACCTGAAAATGATCAAAGCATAGAAAATTGGCTTAAAGAACAACTTGATTTTATTAAAACTTTGAATTACTGGAAACCAAGAGACGATATTCCTTATATATTTGAAAATTTAGAGATGTGGAGAATAAGTAATTCCTACGCAGATTATATCCAGCTTTTGGATAGAATTGGTACTGAATATAGAAGCTTCAGGAGTGGAAAAAATATCGAAGATAGAATTTGGCTTGGACTTCCAATTGGTAAGATTATCCCACAAATAGGAAACGAAAAAGGTCGTCGTGCTTCTCCTCTAATCTTCAAAATAATTGAATTTAATAATCAATTTGAAGGTTTTATTCTGGTTTTCAAGCCAAACAAAAATCACGATTTTAAATTCCTTCCAGATAATGCAACCCTGAATTTAAAGGGTGTTAATTTAGAAAAACCAAATTGGGATATTATCGGTAATTTTACACAAACTTTAAATAATCATAACATCATAAACAAAATTTATCCATAAAGGAGGGTAATTATGACGAATGATGGTTTAAAAACTAAACAGCAGAAAGTAGCAAAGCTTGCTTTGGAATGTATAGAAAGAATAAAGTTATTAAAAGAAGGAAAGTGGAAAGAGCTAGATCTGAACCAAAATCAAACGCAAGAATTTTTGCCTGAAACTTTTGATAATTTTATAAATTATAAAAACTACGAAGGAGCTAAAAAAGAATCTTTTCAATCATTCTTGAAATGGTTCTTTGACGAAAAAAAGAATAAAGAATTGAGGGATATTTTAGAACTTGCAGAAGGTCGGGATAGAAAGGAGAAAATAGAAAATATAAAAGAATATATTCTTAACCCAGATAAGCCGGAAGTTCAGGAAAAAGTTAGGAAAAAAGAACTTGAAGAAAAACTTAAAATATACTATGAAAATTTTAAAAGCTCATTTAACTATCCGAATTATATAGATGAATATTCCTCCCACATAAAGCGTCTTCCTTCTATGATTGTTTCTAATGGCTTAATCCCAACGCTACTATTTTATAAATCAAAAGGAAAGGATAGAGGACAGATTTATCAAGATGTTTCTGAAATTTTGGAAAAATTAGGGTTCTCCCCTTATGTAGAATGGAAAGAAAACAATACGGGAAAAGAACTATTAGATTTCTTACTTGAGACCGACTCACAGACACTACGACTTGCCACAACTGAAATTTTGAATATTGCAAACTGGCTGAAAAGAGTGGCGGAAGCAGAATTAAAGGAGAAAGAAGGATGAAGGAATTTCATATCATAAGTGTTGGTGTCTCTATATTAACAAACGCTCAAAGAGCAAAAATTATTAACCCAAATATAAAAATCTCCGATAATGATGAATGGCAAAGAATTTTGGAAAATCCGAATGAAATTCAGAAAATTGTGGACTTTATTAAAAGTAATCCAAAAAAAAATTCAGCTGAATTAAATACATTTTTAAGAGTCGTTCAGGATAAAGAACCAAAAAACATAGAGGTCTATCTTTTTGGAACAAATACTTATTCAAATGAATTATGTAGGGTTGCTCTTGAAAAATTCCTCAAAGAAAATGGCTATACCATATATATCCCAAAAGAATTCAGTGGGTATTTTTGGGAAGCTCAAAATTATGATGAAAAATTTGCTATTGATGAATTTAAAAAAGGCATATCTTCACTGCTTGATAAACTAATATATTTGGCTAATAGAAAGAAAAAAGAGGGTTATAAGGTCTATTTTAATTCAACAGGTGGATTTAAGGCGCATGTCATCGCCAGTGCATTAGCCGGATTTCTCACAAACTCAGAAGTTTATTATATGAATGAAGAATTTAATGATGTTGTATTTTTACCTAATCTATTTTATCTCCCAAAAGGGAGAGAAATTGAGCTCTTGAATATACTCAAAAATAAAGAACCAATATCAGAACAAGAATTTAAAAACCTTTACAACAAATATAACGATGAGTTCCAACGACTTAGCCTTTACGGACTTATTGAAATTGAAGAAGATATACACGAAAAACCATATAGGATTAGAATTACAAATAAAGGGCATTTTATATTAAAAACAATTGAAAGCTATGGCAGATTATAAATTAAAATTAAAAGCGCTTTTACACGATCCGGTGGATAAAATGCTCAATTTAAAAAATCATGAAGAAATAGCAGAAAAGATATTTCATTTTCTATTTACAGAAACTCCTCATATTAGCGAAGCTAAATTAGCGGATTCAATCGCATCGGCTTTGAGTAGAATTATAGTTGCTCCAAAATTAGAGAAGAAAGAGAACGAAGATGTGCAGAAAAATTTTCAAGAACAAAGCTCGGTCAATCTTGAAGAAGCATATTTTATAGATATTTTCTCAGAAAAAATTCATGATATTGAAGTCCCCCAAAATCACAAAGATGTGGAAGATTTATTTAAAAAACTTGAAAGTTTAAGTTTTACAAACCAAGATGAAAAAGCAAAAATAATTTTTCTTTTTTTATGGCGGTTTTTACCTGATATTTTCCCGTGGATAAATAAGCATCCTGCTGATTCAAGAGCTCCAAATCATTCTATATATGACCATCTCGTTCAAGCTTCTGCTGTTGTCTCATCAATTGAAAATAATAAAATTCCGGCATTTTTGTTATTTACAATCTCTCCTGTCCAAGAATTCATCTCAAAAGCAAGAAAGACATCTGATCTATGGGCAGGTAGTTATATGCTCTCATATTTGATTTATAAATGTATTGAAGTTGTAATGGAAAAATTAGGTCCAGATAATGTTATCTTCCCAAACCTTTTAGGACAGCCACTTGTTGATAGATGGCTCTATGAAAAATTTAAGAATACATCAATTGCTAATTTAAATGATCATAATTTCCAAAAGTGGCTTCAAGAGTGGCAAAAATTTGAAAGCAAACGTAATGAGCAATTAGAGGGAAAATTAACAATCGCAAACTTCCCAAACAGATTTTTAGCAATTATTCCTTATGATAATAGCTTAGCGAAAGAAGTTGAAAATAAATTTAAAAATAATCTGGAAGAATTAGCAGGAAAAGTTTCTGAAAAACTGATAGAAACTTTAAAAAATTCAGGCAATTCTTATTCTGAGCAGGATTTACAGAATATCAATCAAAATTTCAAAGATCAAATTAAAAGCCATCTTTTAAACTATTTCCAGTGCTATTGGGTAGTTTTGCCATGGGTAAGCAAAATAGATATAAATTACGATGTTGATGAAATAAAAATAAATTATCCTCCAAATGATGCTCTTGAAGATTATAAGGAATTAATTTCAGACCAAAACGAACTATACAGAACAGTTCAAACTATTGTAAATCATCCATATTATAAACCTGCAAATGTGGGAAGTGCTTACTCTTTACTTCTTGAACTTACAGAAAAACTTCTTGGAGCAAGAAAATCAATAAGAAATGTGTTGGGAGAAAATTATTATGAAAGCCGAGGGGAAAAATGTCACCTTTGTGGAGAGTTTGAAGTTTTAGATTTTGACTGGGAAAAATTAATAAAAGACAATACCGGGCTCCTAAAAAAAGGCGAAAAACTATGTGGTGTCTGCATGACAAAAAGATTATTCCCTGAAATAATAAAAGATAAACTTGGATTACAAACTGCAATTAAATTCCCATCAACATCCGAAATGGCAAGTATTGGAGAAAAGAGAACATTGAAAACAAAAGATAAACAGGATTTTGAAAAAATTTTCAACACTTTCAAGAGCAACTTGAAAAATAATTATCAGTTCGAATTACCGGAAACTATTTCTGTTCCAGCTCTAAAAAATGACCCACTTTATAAAATAGATGGACAATACCTGATGGAAGAAACATATAGACCAGAATATTTTGAAAGAGAATATGGTATAAAATTAAAAGAAGATGATTTTAAAGAAATAATTGAATTCTTAAAAGAAAAAAATATCTCTCCTTCAAAATACTATGCCATTTTACAGATGGATGGAGATAATATGGGAAAATGGTTAAAAGGTGAATTCAATCCAAAAATAAAAGATACAATTCATAAAAAAGTTGTAGATGCTTTGATTTCGTATAGTGAAGAAAAAGATAAGAAAGAACTTGAAGAACTTCTCTGTTATAAACATCCTACTTCTCCATCAATCCATCAGGCATTTAGCAGAAAACTTTCACAGTTTGCCCTTGAAAAAGTTAGAAAAATAGTTGAATACCATCACTATGGAAAGCTTATTTATGCAGGTGGAGATGACATTTTGGCATTTTTGCCTATTGAAGAAGTTTTAGATTGTGCTTATGACTTACAAGAAGAATTTAAGAAAATTTTAAGTCCAAAGGCAAGCATGAGTGCGGGAATTTTGATAGTTCATCATAAATATCCATTATATCTCGCCTTAAATGAAGTTAGAAATGCTGAGAAGATGGCAAAATTAACTTTTGGTAAAGATGCTTTCTGCATAAGGATTATCTCTCACTCTGGTGAAATTAGAGATAGTGGAGGAAAATGGGCATTGATCAGTTTCTTAAACGACTTGATCTGTAAGTTTAAAAACAAACACATTCCGTCTGGATTTCCGAATGAATTCGCCGAAGTTTATGAAAAAGAAGGAATTGAAGATACCGAGATTTTAAGAACTGAGCTTAAAAGAATTTATCTGAGAAAGCAGGTTAAAGATAAAGAATATATAAATGAGATTTTAAAGAATTTTGATAGCTACGAATTTGATTTAAAATACTTTGTTAATCTTCTCTTAATTTCAAGATTTATAGCAAGAGAGAGTAAAGTATGATAAAGTTTAAAATTAAACCTTATGATGTTTTATTTTTTGGAAGTGGAAAACCATTTAATGCTGGGGATACCGCAAGTTCCATATTCCCACCCTTTCCCCACACTTTTGCAAGTGCTATTTGCTCAAAAATTTACTCTGAGTTCAAAATAGATGTGTCAAAAATTTTAAAGGAAGTTTATGGTCCATTTCTTTATAATGAAGAAGATAAAAAAATTTACTTTCCAAAACCTGCTGATATTTACACAGGGAGAAAAGGCAAAGACAATAAAATTTATGTTTTGAAATTACCAAATAAAAATTATAAACTTTTTAATCCAGAAAACACAAACGGACCAGGTGTTATTTTACCAGTTTATGTTGGTGAAGAAGAAGTAGAGCCGTTTGATGGATTTATAAGTCAAGATGGACTTCAAAAATGGATAGATGGAAAAGAGCCGGAAAGAAACGAAATCGTTAAGTTTAAAGATATTTTTGATTATGAAAATAGAATTGGTATAAGGCAGGATATAGATTCTCATACAGTTAAAGCACAAGATGGACTTTATAGAATTGACTTTCTAAGGTTAAAAGAAAAATGGGGTTTTGTTTTCTGGGTTGAATTTAACTTTAATAATGATGAGCTAAAAAAAGCAGGACTTGACGATGAAAGCAAAATTCTAAACTTCTTTAATAAGGAGCCAAAATCATTAAAACTCGGAGGAGAGATGAAAAATGCTTCCTATGAGGTTTCAATTAACGATATAAGAGGAACTTTAAAACAACCAAATTTAGAAAATAACAAAATCATTAAAATTCTATTTCTTACACCTGCAACTTTTGATAATGTAAATGGTATTTTTCCACAAACAATAAGTGGAATGAAAATTAAATCCATTATTTCAAATGGATTTGTAAAATTAGCAATAAATTCAAAGAATCTGAATTTGGAAAAGTATATAAAAAATGCTTTAAAACCAGGAAGTGTAATATATGCTGAAATTGATAGTTCATCAAATCAAAATTTGTGGTTTTCAACATTTAAAAGGACTAATAATTTCATAGGAACAAACCTAATTATATATTCAAAAGGAGGTTAAAGCTATGTATAAGCAAAGTGGATATATTTCGTTTTATGCACTAACGCCAATTCACATGGGGGCTGGTCAAAGTGTATCTTATGTTGATAATATTGTTCAGAGAGAGAGACACACTTCTTATCCTACTCTGTGGGCAAGTGGTATAAAGGGCGTTTTGAGAGAACTCGCTTTGAGAAAATGGAACGATAAAAATAAAGTTGATATTATATTCGGTCCCGAAGACGGCTCGCAGGACTTCGCAAGTTGTATAAGTATAACCGACGCTAAAATTTTACTATTTCCAGTTCGCTCTGTTAGAGGAACTTTTGCATGGATTACTTGTCCATTAGTTTTGAAAAGATTAATTGAGGATTTAAGAAGTATCGGCAAAAATCTAAGTATAAACATTCCTTCTGTTAATGATAAAAATGTCATAGTATGTCAAAATAGTGAATTAAAAATAGATAACAATCAGGTTGCTCTTGAAGAATTCGTTTTTGAAGTAGATAATAATAATGCTGATGGTATAGCAGAGTTTATATATGATCGTTTATTCCCTAAAATTGAATTTGATAAAGATTTTTTCAGAAAGCACTTTGCAATTCTTTCTGATGATGTTTTTAAGGACTTTGTAAATTATGCAGTTGAAATAAGAACAAGAATTAGAATTGACCAAACAACAGGAACAGTTAAAGAAGGTGCTTTATTTAGTGAGGAGTTAATTCCTTCTGAAAGTGTTTTTTATAGTTTGATTTTTGTAAGTGATCCTTATTTTGGAGTTAATGGGAAATTGTATCAGAAGCTTATTGAAGAAAGAAGAAACTTATCTCAACAGAACCAGGGTCAGTATAATTGGAGTAATGATATTCAACAAATCAAACAAAAGTGGCAGAATTCTCAAAATCAAGAAGAAAAAGAACTCTTTAATGAAATAAACAAATTGGGTAAAAAAGAACAAATACTTAAAGATGCTTGGGATAGAGGATATTTTTCATTTTCGGAAGTAATTGAAAACATAGAGAAGTTATTTAAGGTTGATAATAATAATCAAATCCTCCAACTTGGTGGAGATGAAACACTTGGGAAGGGCTTTTTTAAAGTAAAATTTGAAAAATAGCCATGGCAAATAAAACACTCGAGCAAGAAATAGCAAAATTCGCTTATGAAAAAGTTAAAAATTCAAGTGAAAACGATAAAAGGAACTTCAAAAAACTTCCTGCTCTCATAATTACAAATGGACTTATTCCAACACTTGCTTATTATAAAGAAGAACGGAATATATACGAAGCAATTTCTGATTGGTTAAAAAATAAGAAACTAATTGAAGGTGATGCCTTAAACTACTTACTTAATTCTCATTCTGAAACTTTAAGAAGAGCAACTTTGGAGGTCTTGAAACTTTCAGAATATTTAAAAAGATTTTCTGAAATTGAAGGGGAATGATCACGAGATTTAGAATAATAACGCCACTTATTATGTCAGGAGCTTATAAAGATAAGGTGGAAATAAGGGAGCAATCCATAAAGGGTCTTTTGAGATGGTGGTTCAGATTTTATAAAGGTGGAATTTTATCTCTTGAAGAATTAAGGGAAATTGAAGGGAAAATTTGGGGCTTACAGGAACTTGCTTCAAGAATAAAACTTAAAATTAAAAATAAACCATCTAATAATCCTATTGATGCTTATCTTCGTATGAACGATAAAAGCAATCCAAATATAAAAAGAAAAGCTTTTCCTGAAAATGGAAATTTTGAGGTGGAGTTCAGGTTTTCAAATCCTTTTGATGAGAATATCGTTAAGAAAGAGTTGGAGGAAACAATTTGGTTTTTAATTAACTTTGGAGGGCTTGGGGCAAGATGGCGAAGGGCTTTTGGGAGTGTTCAATTAGATAATGAAGAAAGGAATTTTGATGATATTTTTCAAGAGGTAGAGAATAAATTAAGCTCATATTCAAGAGGTTTTAAAAACAGTGATTTTATGAACATATCAAACACAGCAATTTATTTTATAACGAAGAAAGATGGTTCATTATGGAGTTCTTGGGAAAATTGTATGAACGATTTAAGAGATAATTTTTATAGGAGATTAAAGAAGGAATTGGGTATAAACAAAATTCAGCTTGGAAGAACATCCCCTTTGATAATTCAAATAAAAAGAGCAAAAGAAGGTTATTACGGAGTGATTTTGATATGGAAAAGATCAGAGAGAGTTTACGAAAAGTTAAAGCCATCTTCTGAATTTTGGAAAGATAAAAACTTTAAAACTAAGGAGGTTTTAAAATGAGAAGTTATAGAGACCTAATGAACCTTTTATATCAGAATAACGAAATTAAATTTCAAGTGTGTGAAAATATCTCGCTTGCCATTACAAAACTTATAAAAACGGAAATTATAGAAAATACAAAGCTTAAAAGAGATTTTCTCCAAGGTTTTACACGATTTACGAATTATAGAATTTTTCCAAATATTAGGATGAATAACTTTTTAAATTCTTTACAAACACAAGGTTATAAAACTGTTTTTTCTGATTCATTAAAAACCCAGTCCCGTTTAATTATCGGGCTCGGCTCACAGCATGTCCTTGAAACATCAATAACCCTACATCATATTTTTGGAATTCCTTATATTCCAGCAAGTGCTTTAAAGGGCGTTTGTAGAATGGTTGCTTTTTGGAAACTGGCAGAAAATAAAGGAATTCAAAATGATAACAGAGAATTGGAAAAATTGCAAGAAAAGTTCTATGGAGAACTCTGTAAAGATGATAAAGAAATTTTAAAATACCAACTTCTTTTTGGGGCTCAGAATTTCAAAGGGCTTTTATTATTCCTTGATGCTTATCCAAAAATCGGTAATAATCAGAAAATTTTTGATTTAGATATAATGAATGTTCATTACAAAAGTTATTATGAAGGTAAAGAAGCGCCGGGTGATTGGGAAAATCCAAGACTTATTGTATTTCTTACATTAAAAGAAGGTATTGAATTTGAATTTTATGTTTTATTTGATGAGTTTAGATGGGAAAAAGTAAAATCTCAGTATTCGGAAATTCTTAAAAATGAACTTGAAGAACTGGTAAATAATAATGAGTTTTTTGAAGAGATTCTCAGATCTGCCCTTCTTGACTTTGGAATAGGTTCAAAAACGAGGTTAGGATATGGATTGTTTGAAGAAATTTAAAGTAATAAAATTTTTCTATGAACAAATTTTTAATAGCAGTTTGGGGGAATCCTGAAAAATGGAATGAGGTAGAATATGTTTATGAAAATGAAAGTAAGAAAGCAAAAAGTACATTACCCTTAATCAAAGATGTTGACAATCCTGATAAGATTATAATCGTATGTTCCGATACTTTGAGTGATAATTACATACATGCTTTCAAAAACCCAAGCTATAAGGATTTAAAATCAGCATCAGAAAATTCTATCAGAAACTTTTGCAAAGTTAATTTCGGATTTGAACCGGATAAAGTCATAGTTGGCTATGGCTTTGGTGAATTTGATAATACAAAATTTTCCGGGAACGCCTCTGATTTTTATTATGGTATATTCAAAGAGCTTGTTTTTGCTTTTATAGAATATCTAAACTTTGAAAATGAAACAATTGAAGTTATTTTTGATATAACTCATGGGTTAAACTTCACGCCGGTTCTGACATACAAAGCATTAGTGGAAATTTTGGGGATATTAGCTTATGTTTTTGAAGTTAAGTTCAAAACTTTAAATTCCGATCCTCTTGTTGGGAGAGGAAAAGTTCAAAAATTGAATATTAACACTATTGAAGAAGCAAAAATAGTTCCGGGTTTGGTGGCATACAAAACTAGCAAGAGACCTATTGAGCCATTTTCAGGATTGAATGATGTTGATGAGAATGAATTAAAGAACTTGGGAGCAGAAATTGATAATTTACTGAAGCAGAATAATTATGAAAGAAGCAAAATTTACATCTTCCTTTCTTCTTTTATTTTTGGTATGCCTGTGTATGTTTTGACTTATTTGCCAGATCATAACAATTTAAAAGCCCAAATTGATTGTCTTCACGGGAAATTTGAGGAACATATTAGTATAAAATGCAATCAAAAGATTGAGGTATGTAGAAAGCTGAAATTCCATATTGGATTTGAAAATCTGGTGAAAGCTCACCTTGTGAGCTTCATATTGTCTAAAAAGGGATTTGAAGGATCAACCGAAATTCCTCTTCGGGCAATTAAAGATTTAAGAGATAAAATTTATGAAAAGTTTCCAATTGAAAGCAATAGAATTGATAAAGAAATTAGCGATATAGAAAAGTACCAGTATGAATTATCAGAAAACTTCAAAACTTATGCACAAATCAGAGCTAAAAAAACACATGAATTATCTGAAAACTCTAAAACCTATGAAGAAATCAGAGATAAGAAAATATCGGGTGATATAGAAAAGAGAAATTTCTTCGCCCACGCTGGGTTTGAATATAATTCAATTGAAATTAGAAAAAATAACGACAAAATAGAAATAAAGATAAATGAAAATTCAAGGGAAACCGTAGAAGGTTTGCTGAAAGATGCATTAAAAAATGCATAAAAAGTAATAACTTTAACCAAAAAATTATTAATAATAATGCCTACATTGTAATTACAATAAGTTCTGAGGATGCTTGATATTACGAGAAATTTTTCAGCAGTTTCAATCTCCAAAGATGAATTTAGACTTAATTAATGACATAAAGAGCTTTCTGCGGAGAAAAAATACTTCATTCAAGCTGAAAAATGTGAAAACTAAAATACCAGAATAAAAAATTTGCAAGTGAGGGGCTTCTTCTATGATTCCGAAGATAAAAGATTTTCCCGCAGAGTTGAAGTTGCCCGTATTTTTTTTATCTCTATACTGTATATTCGGACCATTTGTCAATCTTGCCTATCACATCAGCAAAAAGGGTATTGGTATTGAGAACGCACTAAGATATTACTTCGGAAGCGAAGAAGAAATGATTCCGCCACAATCTCTTGTATCTTTCCTTGAAGTTATGCACTTTCACACCTGGGCTCAGTTATCTGTGATTTTCATTCTTTCTTCTCTCGTTGCCCTTTCTTCTGCTGGTAGAAAAATCAAGATATTTTTAATCCTTTCACTTTTCATTTCATCAATAGGACATATATTCTTGCCATCTCTTGTCAGATTTGTAAGCCAGAAACTGATTTATCTCCTGTTTTTAGATACCGTCTTCTTTTCTGCTTCTATAATTTTTTCTGCCATCATTCTGCTCAAAGATGTTTTTTCAAAGAAAGAGTGAGAAACTTTTGCCCCTCCCACTATTTTTCCTGTTTTAAAAGATAATCGCCTTGTCTTTCATTAAATTCTATTCAATTTACATGATTTTATTTTTTGAGTATGTTTAAGTTTTGCAAAAATGAGTGGTTTTTACTCTACAGAATATGAGAGAAAAATAGATGAGTTTTCGCTCCGCGAACTTATTGCAGATATAGAACATAAAAGAGGTATAGCTCTTGATGATTTCCAGAAGGAAGCTATTTATTACCTTTTTGAGGGATTTGATGTCCTGGTATCTGCTCCTACTGGCTCTGGGAAAACACTTATAGCAGAGGTGAAAATAGAAGATGTTTTAGCTCGCGGAGGAAGGGTCTGGTATTCTTCTCCTCTAAAAGCTCTTTCAAATGATAAATACAGGGATTTCAAAAATCTTTTTGGTCATGATAAAGTTGGTATTCTCACGGGAGATAGAAAAGAAAATCCTCAAGCGAATTTGCTTGTTGGAACGACAGAGATTTTCAGAAACATAATAATAGAGAAAGGTATAGGGAACGAAGTTGATGTTGATTTTATCGTCTTTGACGAAGCACACTGGATAAAAGATAAAGAGAGAGGGGTTGTATGGGAAGAAGCAATAATCTTCGCTCCAAAAAAAACTCAGCTCCTTCTTCTTTCTGCTACTTTCCCTAATGTTGAAGAAATAGCACTGTGGATTTCAAAAATCAGGGAAAGAGAAGTTAAAGTTGTCTATAAGACCCAAAGACCTGTTCCTCTCGAATGGTATTCGATCGGAAAAGATATAAAACCACTTTTCACATACGATGGTAAGGTGAGCAGTTCAAACTATATCAAAGTTGATTTATCTTCTGCAACTTTGATTGAGAACACGACAGAGTTTTCTCTTTTGAGAACGATTGCGATGATGAAAAAAAGGGGGGTTCTTCCGGCTATATTTTTCTTATCTTCTCGTAGAGAATGCGAGGAAAAATCAATTGAAATAGCCGAACTCATAAAAGAGGGAAAAATCAAAATAGGAGATGAAAGCGACATTGAGAGAAGAAGAGATTTTTGCAAACCATATTTTGAGACCTTCCCTTATCTCAGAGATAATATCTTTGTTGAGAATTTTATTCTCACGGGTGTAGCTCCACACCATGCAGGTCTTATACCTGCTATGAAGATTCTTTTCGAGGACGCTCTGAAAGTAGGATTAGCTTATATTATTTTTGCCACAAAAACTCTTGCGTCCGGCATAGATGTCCCAGCAAAATCAGTTGTTATTGTAGATAAATACACCTTTGACGGAGAAAAAGAAAGATTGCTCTCTCCATCTGAGGTAGTCCAGATGGCTGGAAGAGCAGGAAGGAGAGGAAAAGACGATGTGGGATATGTTTTTATAAGTTCTCCATTAAGGAAGCATGAAATAGTAAAGATTTTTGGTGAGATTGAACCGATAACTTCAAGTTTTTATATAACTCCACATCTTACTCTGAACCTTCTCAAATCAATGGATGTTTCTCAATGCATTCAGCTTATAAGAAAAAGTTTGAAATTTTTTGAAATATCAAGCAAGGTTGAAAGCTGGAAGAGAAAACTTGATGAAGTCAAAGAAAAAAGGGACTTTTTGCTCAGCTCATTTTACAGAATAAAACCCGAGTATAAAAAGTGTTCTATAAGAACAAATATATCATTTTCTAACACGAAAAATAACATAGAAGAAGACGAGAAAAAAATAAAGGAGATTGACCTGAAAATATATGTTCTTGGAAAGATAATTGAGGGAGTTCAAAAATCATCAGCTCTTGAAAGTCAGATTTCGTTTCAGGAGGAGAATCCAGAGAAAATTTTTCCCGAACGCTTGGGGAAAGAAATTTTTCTTTTCTGTGTAGATAGTAGGGGAAGGTTTGGTTTTCTTGTGAGTGAAGGAAACAACACATTTCGCTTTGAGTCATATAAGGAATCAAAAGTCATATCTCCGAAGAAGATCTCTTTTTGTTTTGAAGTTGATTTATCTCAGGAAAAATTATCAGAAGAAATTCATCACGATATTTTTGATTTTGTAAAAAATAATTTGCTCATTCATTTTCACGGCAGGAGTTTCAGGAAGATATACGAAGTACAAGAGCACGCGTTAAATCTTGTGAGAAAACTTTCAAAGATAAAGTCAAAGTATGACGAGAAGAACAGAAAGAGAGCCGAGGAAATTGAGAGGTTCCCGTGTTTTAGCTGTCCTGTTTTTTCTGAGTGCTCAGCTATATCTTTTGATTTTTTGGAAATAGAGAAAGAGATAGGGACTTTGGAGAGGAAAAATCCAGATGAGGTTGAAAGGGAGTTCAGGAACATGTTGGAATTTTTAAAGTATCTCGGATACTTAGATGAAAATTACATGCTTACGGAGAAAGGTTGGAATGCTTCGGAGATAAAAAATCCAAGGTCTATATATATTTACGAGGCAATAGATAAGGGAGTTTTAGGTTATGATCCTGTTGAACTTGCGAAAAATACCGCTCTTATTCTTTCGGAGCCAAAGCCACCATTTGTTAAGCCACCTGAAAAGATAGAGCGTGGTATAATAGAAAGGATATATAAACTTGAATTGAAGTTCAATCTTCCGCCAAAGGTGAAGCCAGCAGAAATAATCGTCCGTTCAAAAGGACAAAAGCAGAGAAAATACGCTTTCTGTGATGGAAAAATTTATAAGGCAGTCCATCTTTGGGCAAAAGGATACGATATAGATTTCATTGAAGAGGAGGTTGGAGTAGAGGTGGGAGACCTTTCACGTATGATAACTCAGGTCGTAGAGGTTTTACGACAGCTTGAAAAAATATACGGATATAAAGAGCCATCTCGTATCGCTATTCAGAAGATTTATAGGTCTCCTATAAGTGATTTTGTTGATTAAGTTTAGAACAAAAATTTAACCCATCTTGAAATCAGATGAAGAAACAGAATAAAATAAATGTATGCCCTCAAAGAAAAATTGATAGGTTATCAAGAGTTGAGAAGTTAGTAGAGAAAATTGTCATTGAAATGATAGAACCACGGGAATTTCAGAGAGAAACGACAGAGCAGATAAGAGAACTGCGGGAATCAATAAGAGAGCTCGGGGAATCGCAGAAAAAAACCGATGAACAACTCAGAAAAACTGGCGAACAGACAAGAAAAATAGGAATTCAACTCTGTGAAAGCGATAAGAAATTTAACAAAGTTATAGATAGCTGGGGAATATTTGTAGGAGATAAGGTCATTCCTTTTGCTGAAGAGTTTCTGAGAAAAAGGGCTTTTCAGAAATTTCAAGTTGTGAGAGATTAAAGGTTTTAGAAAGGGGAGAAACAGCTGATTAC
>JAUQOU010000041.1:0-6552 GCA_030550715.1 bacterium
TGTAGAGAAGGTTTTACCAGATGTGATGTGAATAAAATACATAAGTGCAAGAAACAGAAAAAAAATTACTTCAAACCCTTGAAAGAATAGCAAAATTGCTCTCATCTTACGGAAGTTTTGACAGCAAAATAAAACAGGTTCTACACGTGATAGAAACAGAAGCTGGATTGAAAGACCCGGCTGTAACTATACTCAACTTCTCCTCATCACTTAGACCAAAAGATAAAAGAAGAGAAGAATTAGAAAAGAATTATAAAACACCTCTGAAAGATAAAGTCCCTCTCAACCACTCTACTTTCTTAATATCGCCGATAAGAATAGAAGGAAGAGATATAGGTTTTATAAGTGCAATAGCAGAAGAAAAAGATGTCAGCCAAGAGGTTCTCTCATTTCTATCTTTTGTCGCAAGCTTGATCGGATTTTCATTTTTCGTCCTCGCAAAGGAAAAAACAGAGGTAAAAAATGTAGGGAACATAATTTTCAGGTCAAAGCAAATGGATGAGGTCATAAAATTAGCTCTTGAAGTCGCAAAATCAGATGCAACAGTTCTTATAAGAGGAGAAAGCGGAGTAGGAAAGGAACTTCTGGCAGAACTCATACACAATAACTCCCCGAGAAAGTCAAAAATGCTCGTCAAAATAAACTGTGCAGCAATACCTGAAAACCTCCTTGAAAGCGAGCTCTTCGGATACAAAAAAGGCGCATTCACAGGAGCAATAACAGACAAAAAAGGAAAAATAGAGATGGCAGACGGAGGAACAGTGTTCTTAGACGAAATAGGGGACCTCCCTCTGTCGCTTCAAGCAAAAATACTTCGCCTCATACAGAACAAAGAAATAGAACCAATAGGAGGACAACCGAAAAAGGTAGATGTCAGAATAATATCAGCTACGAATAGAAATCTTGAAGAACTTGTGAAAGAGGGAAAATTCAGAGAGGACCTCTATTACAGATTAAATGTTATTCCCATCTATATCCCACCTTTGAGAGAGAGGAAAGAAGACATTTTGCCTCTTGTTGAGTTCTTTATAGAAAAATTCAACAAAAAGTATAAGAAAAACGTATCAATATCAAAGGGAGCGCTTCTGATTCTTGAAAAATACCAATGGTATGGAAATGTAAGAGAACTTGAAAACCTTATAGAAAGGCTTGTTCTGACTTCATCTGACCTTGTCATAACCCCTGATGATATTCCAGATTACATAAAAGAAAAAATATATGAGGAGGAGAAAAGAAAAAAAGAAGAGTTAGAAGAAGTTTTGCCGTCAAAACAAGAAAAAAACACAGAAGAAAAGAAGGAAAAAACTGCTCTGCAAGAAATTCTTGAAAAACTGGAAATTTCAAATTCTCGTGGTTTGCTTTCTATCGTAGAGGATATTGAAAAGAGAATAATTGAAAATGCCCTTGGAGAATCAAAGAATATATCAGATGCTGCGAGGAAGCTTGGAATATCAAGGAGACAGCTTGAATGGAGGTTAAAAAAATACAAAATTGAATTTCATAATTACCGAAGGAAAAGCTCTTTTCTCAAATAATTTTAACAAAAATGATAACAATATTGTAAAAAAAATTATACATTTTTAACAAGAATGTAAAGAATCTGAACTCAATCCCCCCTGGCACACCTTTTGCAATATTAATAAAAGGAAAGCAAAATAAAAGAAACAAGAAAAAAGCAAAAAAGAAAATAAAAAAGAAAATTCAAAGAGAGAAAGAAACTCAAAAAGAAAAGGAGGTAAAAAAAATGGCAAAGCAAAGACCACGAGACGCAAAAGACCTGATGGAAATGATAAAAGCGGAAAAGGCAGTATTTGCTGATATAAAGTTCGTAGACCCTCTTGGAAGATTACAGCACCTCACAATACCAACATCACAACTGTCAGAAAAAGTAATAGAGGAAGAAGGAATAGGTTTTGACGGTTCATCAATAAGAATGTGGCAGTCAATACACGAGTCAGATATGCTCCTTTTCCCTGACCCTAAAACCGCAGTCGTTGACCCGTTCTTCAAAGAAAAAACAATATCTCTTATAGCGAATGTAAAAGACCCAATAACACACGAACCATACTATAAAGACACAAGGCAGATCGCTCAGAACGCAGAAAAATATCTTAAAGAAACCGGAATTGCCGATTCAACTCTCTTCGGTCCAGAACTTGAATTTTTTATCTTCGACTCTGTATCGGTAGCCGAAGCTCCTAACTACTCCTTTTACAAAATTGATTCCGAAGAAGGAGCATGGAGAAGCGGAGACGAAAATTCAAAAGGATATAAAATAAGATATAAGGAAGGTTATTTCCCAGCATCTCCTTTTGATACCCTGACAGATATAAGAAATGAAATATCTCTCATCCTCGAGCAGATGGGAATAGAAGTTGAAGTTCATCATCACGAAGTCGCAACAGCGGGGCAAGGAGAAATAGACATAAAAGCAAGACCGCTTGTTGAAATGGCAGACAACGCCGTAATGCTAAAATATGTCTTAAAAAATGTAGCGAAAAAATACGGTAAAACTGCAACATTTATGCCCAAACCCATCTTTGGAGATAACGGAAACGGAATGCACACACACCAGAGTTTGTGGAAAAACGGCAACCCACTTTTCGCAGGAGAAAAATACGCAGGACTTTCTGAACTTGCTATGTGGTATATAGGAGGAATAATAAAACACGGAAGGGCTCTTTGCGCTATCACAAACCCAACAACAAACTCCTACAAAAGATTAGTCCCTGGATACGAAGCTCCTATAAACCTCGCATACTCACAAAGAAATAGATCCGCAGCGATAAGAATACCTATGTACTCCCCATCACCAAAAGCAAAGAGAATTGAAGTCAGATTCCCAGACCCTTCTTGCAACCCATACCTCGCCTTCGCAGCAATGCTACTTGCGGGACTTGATGGAATAGAAAAAAAGATCAATCCCGGAGAACCATTTGATACCAACATATACAAACTCCCACCAGAAGTTCTCGCCAAAGTTCCCAAAACTCCCTCCTCTCTTGAAGAAGCGCTCGAAGAACTCAAAAAAGACCACGACTTTCTGCTCAAAGGTGGAGTATTTACAAAAAAATTTATAGAAGAGTATATTGACTGGAAATATGAAAACGAAGTTAAAGAACTGTATGCTAGACCTACTCCGTGGGAAATAATGTCATATTTTGATGCATAAAAACCGACCAGTGTAGAATAGAAAGTAATTAGATAAACTCAAAAAATTTAGAAAAAAATAGGAATGGGGGTGGTGTAGCTGTGAAAAAAATAAAACGGGAATACTTTATCCTGTCAAATAAAAAATGCTCAAAAGCAAGTCCTTATCTTCTGCTATTGCTATCATTAGCAATAAATATAGCAATAGTAAAAGGAGTTAACGCAACTCCATCAACAACATTCTGGGCTCCATCAACTCCTTACCTACAACCTTACGGTGTTTTACATATCACATACGACTCTTATTTTACCATAAGTAATATGCTACCTATGTATATTGGGCTTACTTCTGGAATACTACCAACAAAGGAAATAAATCTTGAAGTTGGTTTTGACTTTCTTATACCACAGAAAGACCTTCTATCTTCTCTGATACTCAACACAAAAATAGGAACTCCCGAGGATATTCTTTTCAAAGGTCAACCTGGGTGGTCATTTGGAATATTTAACCTCGGCTTCAAAAAAGGTGTAAATGACTACAACATCCTCTATTTTATGCTGGGTAAGACCATGCTTGAAGATTGGGGAGCAATAAAATATCTCGGCACCGTACAGCTTGGAGCATACTACGGCTTAAATAAAACACTCCTCAACAATGAACAATTTGGTATAATGGCTGGCTGGTTCTCATATCCGATTGACATCCCAATAATAGATAAAATCGTTCTCGCATGGGATATAATGACCGGAAAAAATCATGTGTTCGGGGCAACAGGGGGAGGAATATATTTTTTCATCTCACCATCAGTAGACCTACTGACAGGTCCTGTTTACTTTTTGAGCAAAAAATCAGCAGAATCAGCAGGGGCAATGAGCCAGCTAATCTGGACACTCCAACTTGATATAGATATAGATTTGAAGAAAAAATAAAAGGGAGGCGGAAGAAAAATGAACGCAGTAATAAAAGAAAGCATAAACGTGGAGTTAGAAAAACAAAAAGTTTACGGGAAACTTAAAGAAATCGCGGATATTTTACGCGTAGATGTTGCAACAATATACATATACGATGAAAAAACAAGAGAGCTTATTTTGTGGTGTAGCTACGGACTTGAAAGAACTTCATGGGGAACAAGAATTCCTATAAATCGTGGTTTAGTTGGCAAATGCGCAAAGGAAATGCGCCCAATTTCGGTGAAAGAACCATCAAAACATCCCGATTTTTACTATGTAGAAGGTTCTGGGGAAGAAAAATATCAATCTTTTCTCGCAATACCGGTTACACAAGAGGGAAAACTTCTTGGCATATTTGTTGTACAGACGATAGAGATGAAGTTTTTTCTTTCAGAAGAAATAAAAATCATCTGGAATGTAGCGGAAAGGTTTGTAAAAGAGATTTTAAAACTTCAAAAAATAGGAGGTGAACAAAGATGGAAAAAACTTTGTTAGATTCAGGAGATACCGCATGGCTTCTCACTTCATCTGCATTTGTTATGCTGATGACCTTACCCGCGTTAGCTCTTTTTTACGGTGGTCTTGCAAGAGTAAAAGCCATACTTAATGTTATGGGAATGTCTTTTGCCGCCTATGCTATAACAAGTGTTGTATGGGTGGTAATATCTTTCTCTCTCGCATTCGGAGATGATATTTTCGGAATCATAGGTGATATGAAGTTCTTTCTGCTTTCCGGAGTAAAACCTGATGATATAGCGAGTGGGACGAAAATTCCTGTGTTTTTATATTGTGCATTTCAGCTGACATTCGCAGCAATAACAGTTGCACTGGTATCTGGCTCACTGATAGACAGAATAAAATTCAGTTCATGGTGTGTTTTTGTAATCATATGGGGGATACTAGTTTATGCTCCTATTGCGCACTGGGTATGGGGCGGAGGATTTTTAGCGAAACTCGGAGCACTTGACTTCGCAGGAGGAACAGTCGTACATGTGAACGCAGGTATGGCTGGGCTTGCGGGAGCACTTGCTCTTGGAAGAAGAAAAAAGCAGGAAATATTACCAAACAATGTTCCGTTTGTCATCACAGGAGCAGGATTATTATGGTTCGGATGGTTTGGATTTAACGCTGGAAGTGCGGTAGCTGCGAGCGGGCTTGCTTCATCAGCATTTTTATCTACTAATACAGCTACCGCAGTTGCATCAATTTCATGGATGCTGACAGAGTGGATTTTGAGGAAAAAGCCCACACTTGTAGGTTTATCATCAGGAGCAGTTTCAGGACTCGTAGCTATAACTCCTGCCTCTGGTTATGTTGATGTCTCAGGAGCAATACTGATAGGTGTTCTTGCAGGAGTAATACCGTTTTTTGCAGTAGCTTATCTGAAACCTGCTCTTAAATATGACGACGCTTTGGATGTCTTCGGAATACACGGAGTATCAGGAGCTATTGGAGCTATTATGACGGGGATACTTGCTAATCCTCATATAAACTCAGCGGGAACGGGTCTAATTTACGGAAACCCAAAACAAGTCATAACACAAATTATAGCCACAGCAGTATCAGCATCCTACTCGTTCATAATGAGCTTTGTAATATTCAAAACAATAGATGTTATTATCGGGCTGAGGGTGAAGGAAGACGAAGAGGTAGAAATAGATAAAGTTATTCATGGGGAATCAGCTTATCACCTGAGCGAAAGCGAGTAGGCGAAAAAAGCGAAAGATTTTCTTCAAAATTTTAATTAATGGCTAAAATAAAATTAAGGAGGTGCTGATAGCATGAAAAAGATAGAGGCAATAATAAAACCTTTTAAGCTTGACGATGTAAAAGATGCACTAACATCAATAGGAATCAGCGGTATGACTATAACAGAGGTAAGGGGCTTTGGAAGACAAAAAGGGCACACAGAACTTTACAGAGGCGCAGAATATGTCGTTGATTTTCTCCCCAAAATAAAAATAGAAATTATTGTACCAGATGATATGGTTGATAAAGTCGTAAAAACCATAATTGAATCTGCAAAAACAGGGAAGGTGGGCGATGGAAAAATATTTATTTACCCCATAGAAGAAGCAATAAGAATAAGAACAGGTGAAAAGGGAGAAGATGCTATATAGAATTGATAATCAAAAAATAATCTCTCTCTTTTTCATCTTTTTATAAAACAAAAGCTTAATATTAGTTTTATGGGAAGTTTTGAACTCTTTGAGCTTCTCAAAGAGAAACTCGGGGAAGAAGTTGCAAGAAAACTCATCGATTACATTGAAAACATAAAAAGTCAGGTCGTCTCAACTGATGTCCTCATAAAAATGCTCGACCTCACAAAATCTGAAATAATCTCAAAAACTGAAAAAGATAAAGCAGAAATCTTAGCCAAAATTGAAGAATTGAGAATAGAAACAGATAAGAAAATTGAAGAAACAAGAATGAACCTTGAATTTAAAATTG
>JAUQOU010000041.1:6562-13178 GCA_030550715.1 bacterium
AGAGATATTGAAAGAACAAAGTCATCACTCATAAAGTGGATGATCGGGCTTGTAATAGCTCAAACTACGCTTATTGTTTCCGTTATAGCTTTCCTATCAAAATAAAAGACCAAGGAAAATTAAAATTGTAAAATAAAGTTATGGAAGCAAAAAAGATCGGAAAAAATTTATTGGTTATTTTGAGTTTTGCGATTATTTTTACATCTTGCGGATCAAGAGAAGGACTTGAAGAGAGAATAATAAAAACAGAAAAAGAGCTCAAAGAGATAGAAGAGTTGAAAAATTATTATCCAGAGGAATGGGAAAAAATCACAAAACTTATGCAAGAAGCGAAAATAAATAACGCAAGAAGGTTCAAGTCAAAAGCGAAAAGCAAGCTGGAGGAGATCAAAAAAGAAATAGAAATGGCAAAGCTAAAATTGAAAAAAGCAAAAGAAGAAGAAAAAGAAAAAATGAAAGAAACCCGAAAGGAAGAAACTGAAAAGGGAATAACCGCTCCAGTGCCGATAACACCACCTATACCCCAAATACAGTAAAATTTCTTCAAATTCTTGCTTTATTATGGGAGATATATTTCACCTTTTACTTCATCGTATTCAAATATTTCAGCATATCTGCCCCAGTTTATAACTATGTCAAGCTGTTTTCTCGCCTCCTCCTTTGAAAAATGCTCTTTCAAAATATCGTAGAAAAACTCCGCTTTTATTCTTCTTTTTTCTTTTCTTATCTGGAGCAATGATAAAATTTCTCTTGCAAGATGAACATTCTCTAAAAGAGCTTTTGCAAAAATTTCCTTCTGCTTCACAGGATCAGACCTTGAAAAATCTACTCCCAGCGGAGTTATCATTATATCTCCTTCTTTTATTTCAATAAAACCCAAAATCTGACACGCTTCAAGTATAGGATAAAGATCATCTATATCTAACATAAAATTCTGCGATATCTCAAAAATATTTATCCTATCCTTACCATCTGATAAATCTAAAAGTATGTCAAGAAGACCTATGATGCTAATCGGTCCAACATCGGGTAATCTGATATACTTCACTCTCTTCACAATAGGTACTTCTCTTATGTTTTCTGATATTATAGTATGAATTTTATCTACAAGTTCTTGCATAGCTCTGATATTTCTCGGATAAGGCAGTTCCAACTTCAATTCGCTCAGAATCCTTGCTGGATTTTTAGCGAGAACGATAATCCTTGTTCCAAGCTGTATTGCTTCCTCTATGCTATGAGTGACCATAACAAAGCACTTACATCTTAACTTCTGAGATATAAGCATATCAATAAAATCGCGTTTCAAAGCTTCCGATGTCAGAACATCAAGATTAGAGAAAGGTTCATCCATAAAAAGAACTTCTGGATCAGAAGCTATCGCTCTCGCTATGCCAACTCTCTGTTTCATACCTCCTGAAAGTTCTTTTGGAAGAGCATTCTCAAATCCATCAAGTCCTACCATATCTAAAACCTCAAGAGCTTTTTTAATTTTCTCCTTCTCATCAACATTTTTATCTATTGCCAAAAGAACATTCTCAAGCACAGTAAGCCACGGGAAAAGAGCGAAATTCTGAAAAATAAAACCAATTTTTGGTTTGACTTCAAAAATATCTTTCCCCTTGAAAAGAACTCTGCCAGATGATGGTTTTTCTATTCCACTCAAAATTCTAAGAAGCGTTGATTTTCCCGCTCCGGAAGGTCCAAGAATAATGACAAAATCCCCCTCAAAAATTTTCAGGTTTAGCTCAGATATAACTTCAATTCTGCTGTTTTTAGAGCCATGAGAAAAGCTCTTCGATATCCTTTCTGCTTCTATCATCAACTCTGGCATAAGTCATAGACCCCTTTTTTATTTTTATCACTTCGCAAACCCTCAAACTTTAAACATAGATTTCCAGAACTTGCATGAAAAAATTACCAGAAAAGTTTAATTTACGGATTAAGATATGTTTTTTTCCATACCTCGTCTTGAAGGTAATAGAGAATTCTTTTGTGTAATCTTTCCTGTGTGTAGATCAAGAACTCATATTCAAACGGTATAACTCTGAAACCGAGCCAGTAAGGTGGTCGGGGGACATCTTTTCCTTCAAACTCTTTTTTTAACCGTTCAAATCTCTCGAGAAGTTCCTCGTATGATTTCAGTGGCTGGCTCTGTTGAGACGCCCAGGCCGATATTTTGGCAATACGCGGTCTTGTGCTGAAATACTCATCTGCTTCCTTTTCTGAAACTCTTTTCGCCTTCCCTCTTATTTTGACCTGCCCACCCGTATTTTCCCACCAAAAAAGCAAACTCACAAAGCAGTTTTTCTCAATCTCCTGACTTTTCTGCGATAGCAAACTTGTGAAAAAGATAAAACCGTCTTCTTTACCAAACTTTTTCAGAAGAACGACCCTGCTATTTGGTTTCCCGTCTAATCCAACGGTAGAAAGAACCATTGCATCAGGATTTTTCTCCTTTTTCTTTGCTATCTCATACCAAACCAAAAAAACATCAAGAGGGTCTTCATTTATTTCAAAAACATCAAGGGTATTTTCATTCTTTACATCAGACATAAAATAAATTTCTGCTTTATCTTTTGTAGTTTTAGTGAAAATTGAAAAATTAATCAATTCTAATTAGTTCTAATTTTTTACTTACGAGCTCTAATGACTGAACAATGTTTAAAAGTTCGGAAGAAATTCTTGCAATATCAAAAGCTCTTTTCTCTATCTCCTTTGCAGATACATTTTGCTCTTGAACAGCAGATGAAATAGAACTCAAATCCTCAGTAACTTTCTCAGAAGATCCCCTTATACTTGAAAAATAATTCTCTATATTTTTTAATTCCTGAAGCAGTTCATTTACAAAACTTGTTATCATACCTATTTCTTCTTTCATCTTATTTGTGAATTGAGTTAACCTTTGAAGTTTGGATTTACTTTCTTTTGATATTTGAGATGTTCTACCAGCAAGTTTTCTTACCTCTTCTGCAACAACTGAAAAGCCCCTTCCTGCATCTCCTGCTCTTGCTGCTTCTATTGTAGCATTCAAAGCTAAAAGATTTATCTGATCGGCTATATCTTCTATCTCAGAAAATGAAACAGATATGTCTTTGTGTATATCTAACAACTCATTCATGCTATCTGACAAAAACCTCATCCTCTCCAAGCTCTTTATGATAAAATCTATCTTTGATTTGAGGAGTTTATCGTAATAGGCTATCTCATCTCTGAGACGAATCATCCTCTGATTTATCTCCGTTGTTCTTTTTGATATCTCTGAAATAGTAGCAGAAAATTCCTCATATGAAGTGCTCAAAGAAGAACTATGAATATTAAAGTTTCTCGCAGACCTGAAGATTATCTCTATCGCTTCTCGAAACAGAGAAAGAGATAAATTAAACTTATAAACATACTGAGCTGTTCTTCTCAAATTCTGTGCCAAAACCATTGAGCTTGCATTATCTGAATTTTTATTCTTCTTTTTATTTTTCAAAAACCACATATTTTAACCTCCTCACTAATAACCGTAGATCTCTTCTAAAATATCATCTCCGCATTTTAGATTTTCGAGCCAAGAGAGAAACTTTCTGACATTCTCTCCTCTGAATATCGCCCCATGCTGAGGAGCTATTATCTCAACCTCGTATTTCCTCACAATTGAAACCCATTTTCTCAAAACCTTATTGCTCTTCATATATCTTTTGTGAAACCATTCCATATACTTCACATGCTTTTCAAAGTCCTCAACCTCAAAATAAATATCGTTCTCAGGCATAACAGAAGCTCCTATATCTCCTGAAAAAAGAATTTTTGACCTTGAATCATATAAAGAAAAATTACCTTCTGAATGCAGAAAATGAGCAGGAATTATATGAAGACGAGAAAAAGGGAGGTTTATCGTTGTACCTGAATCTTGAATTGCTTCAACTCTTGATATATTTACAGATCCGAAATGTGGTACGAATCTTAACCAAAGACGTGAGATTAAAAATCTTGCATTTGGGCAAACACTCATAAATAAACCCATACCAGAGCAAACATCGGGGTCTTGATGAGAATAAAAAATATATCTTACGCTTTCAAGAGATATATATCTTGAAATTGTTGAAATTACGAAAGGGAAAACATGAACTCCGCCGGGATCAAGAAGAACCGCTTCTTTACCAGAAACTATAAGAAACTGATTTGCCTGAACTTCTCCCGCGCCTTTATGTGACCATCCTAACCAAATAAACTTATGATTCTCATCTGAGTATAGCAATTTGCCAGATTCTGCTTCTTCTTCTGAAACTCCCCTTATCTTGCTGTGTGTGTGTGTGTGTGTGTGTGTGTGTGTGTGGTGTGATTTGGTATTCATAAAGTATGAATTATAATCATCTTAATCTTTTTTTGTATATGCTTTGAAATTCTATTCTTTATTGATTTTATCTTTCAGGTTTTGAAATTCCTTTTCCAAACTTTTCAATCTCTCAAAAATTTCTGGAAGCTTGAGGTATAGCGAGTGTATTTTGAGAAATTTTGTTCTTTCCATAGCAGGTTCTCCCATAATAACTTTGCCTCCGTGGATATCTGAGATTATCGCAGACCTTGCAGCGATAACCGAAAAATCACCAACTTTGACATGGTCTACAACCCCAACCTGTCCGCCGAAAATACAACCTTCGCCTATTTCAGAGCTTCCGGCTATACCCGTCAGGGCAGCTATTCTTGTTCCTTTACCTATCTTGACATTATGAGCAACCTGAACAAGATTATCTATCTTCACATCATCTCCTATTTCTGTTGAGCCCATAGTAGCTCTATCAACGCATGTATTGGCACCTAACTCAACTCTTTTACCTATTTTCACATTTCCGACCTGTGGTATTTTGATTATCTCACCGAAGAATGAGAAATATCCGAAGCCATCAGCGCCTATAACAGCTCCTGCATGAATTATTGAGTCATCTCCTATTTCTGAAAACGGATAAAGCACAGAATTGGGGAATATCACAACACGGTCCCCTATTTTAGAAAAATCACCTATGAAAACACCTGGAAATAGCACGCAGTTTTCTCCTATTTCTACCTGCTTACCGACATAGCAGAAAGGGAATATTATTGTGTTTCTTCCGACCTTGGCAGAAGGAGAAACAAAAGACAAGTTGTGAGATGCTTCGGGAAAGTATGATTTATACTCCCAAAGAGAGAGAACTTTAACCATGGCGATATAAGGATTTTCAACCTCTATAAAGTTTTTGACCTTTATCTTTCCTGAACTTATCTCTTCTTTTTTTCTTTCGGTAAAACCCGATCCAACAATAAGACAAGTCGCACATGTCTCGTAAATAAACTTCTCATACTTTGGATTTACAAGAAAAGATATTTCTCCTTCCTTTGCCTTTTCTATGCTTTGCGGAGAGAAAACAAGTTCGTCAGGATTCCCAAAGATTTTACCACCCACAAAATCTGATATTTCTCTCAATGTCTTTGCGAACTTCACCATAAAGAAAGATTTTTATCATTTTGTCTTGCGTTATGGAAAATTAAGAACAAGGTTGGCAAATCAGTTTGCAAAGAGGTAAAAATGAAATCATCTCACTAAAAACATTTTTTATGAAAATCTGTGCGTATTTCACCTGTGGTTTTCCAGACATTGAATCATCTTTCAAAATTATGAGAGAAATACTGAAAGTAGCAGATATGCTTGAGATAGGAATACCTTTTTCTGACCCGATAGCAGATGGACCGACTATTCAGTTCGCATCTGCAAAGGCGCTTGAGATGGGATTCAAAGTTTCTCAAGCGTTCGAAGTAGCTGAAAGGCTAAAATCACAATTCCCTCAGAAAAAAATTCTTTTTATGACATACTACAACATAATATTGAGAAAAGGAATTGAAAGTTTCATAAGAAAAAGCAGAGATGCGGGAATATGGGGAATAATTGTTCCAGACCTTACCCCCGAAGAATCTTCTGATTTTTGTGAAATCATGAGAAAGAATGAACTGAAAACAGTTTTTTTTGTCTCACCTTTAACACCAGAAAAAAGAATAAAAAAAATATCAAGCATGACATCAGGATTTATCTACTACATATCTACAACGGGAGTAACAGGAGAAAGGGAGAAATTACCCGAGGAGATAAAAAATAAGCTCAAAGACGTGAAAAAGATAGCTCAAAAAGAAATTTTTGTTGGCTTTGGTATTTCGAAGAGGGAACATATAAAAGAACTTGAAGGATTTGCAGATGGAGTGATTGTGGGAAGCGCACTTATAAGAAAAGTTATAGAAACAAAGAGCTCTGAGGAAGCAGAAAAGAAAATCACTTTGTTTTTGGAAGAGCTAAAAGGCGAAAAATGAAAATATATCAGAAAACCCTCATAACTTTCAAAAGTATCATAATAACTGTTCCTGTGTTTATTATGTTTATACCAAGGAGAAGAATTAAAATCTTTTCAATAAACTCAATCCTTCTGTTCATATCTTCAAATCGTTTATTGATATCTTCAAACCTCCTATTCATATCTTCAAATCTTCTGTTGTTATCTTCAAATCTTCTATTTACATCTTCAAATCTTGCATTTATGAATTCAATAAGCATTTTTATCTCATCTTTGGTCGCAACCTTATCTTTCAGGTCTCCAATCTCTTCTTT
>JAUQOU010000010.1 GCA_030550715.1 bacterium
AAAAGAAAAAATATCTGAAATAATATTGAAAATATGATTTTGAAGTTCTGCGGCTGAACGATAAAAAATGCTCTGAACAAAAAATGTGATAAAAAAATTAATAAAATCTCCCCCACAATATACCCCAAAAATGCAATCGCCACAAAATGAGAGCCAGAAATAGCAACAACATGCAGGACCCCAAGCTTTGAAAAATCCATCAGAAGTTCTCGGTCTATGTCATCGCTATCTCCAAAAACCGTAGCTTTCAAAATTTTTAATTCGTCACCATAATTGACTACATCAAAAATCTTTTCGCTCTTTTGCCTCAGACCATAAAGTAAATCCAAAAACCAATCCCTTTCAACTTTCTTGAACAAAAAGGGCTTTCTACATATATACCAACCACTTTTCAATCTTGAAAAACCTTTGCAGGCTACCACCACCCTATCGTATATATCAAATCTCTCTTCCTTTTCGTTCTCGATCACTCCGTTATCAGTGAAAGCAGATGATTTACGAACTTTCAGGTATCCGCCTTTTCTCTCAAAATGTGGGCTAAACTCATCTCTGAACCAGCTTACCGAAACAACATAATACGAAAAAGATGAATTATATATAGTCCCGATAAAATATGCATTTCCTCTCCTGCCACCAATATCTGAAAGATTACAATAAAAGAAAAAAGAGATAAACACAAGAAAAAGCAGAAGAAAATCTAAGAAGGAAAAAATCAATGCAAGAAGAAGAAAAAGTACAGGCAAAAATAAAAATAACGGTGAAGTGAAAAAATTTTCTAAATCAGCAAATTCAATACCTAAAACCGCAGAAATGAAAAGAAACAAAAAAGGATATCTCCGAAATAAAGAACCAAGCTTATTTTTTAAAGGTGAAAGAAATTTATGCAAGGACCGATACATAATTTCCTGTATTCGCTTTTTCCCTTATATCCCGGAACTTCCTCTGCAATTGATCCTCTGAGATCAAACCAGCTAAAAACAGCATATAATTCCTCAAAAGCTCATCCCTCAATTCTTCGCCTCTATCTGTAAATGAAAGCCGTGAGAGAAGAGAGAAAAGTTCTATCTGAAAATTTAACTCAAAATTATTACCATCAGAATTAATCAGACGAGATGGGAATTGTACTCCCTTGCCATTTGTTGTATCAATATTTTTTGGGTTTTCCGGCTTTCTGCTTTGAATAGCCGGGAAGTTTTGAGTTTTAGAGTTCTGAAATTGCTCGCTTCTTTTCAGGTATGTGACAGAAGATTTTCCACCAACACCTATCATTTCAGCTCCGGAGAAAACGAAAGTTACTCCGACCCATGATGTTATCGGTATATCTCCTTTTCTAATAGCTTTTTCTTTCATTCTGATAGCATTTCCTATTTCCCAACCGGCGATCCAGCTCGCAGAAATGAAAGATGGGACATAGTTTATACGAAGCCCGAATTCGTGGGGCAGAGGATGAAGCTTTATAATCTTCAGACCCTGCACAAATTAAAATTTAATCTTCAATAGTTTGCTTTTCTTTTATCTCATATGACATGACAAAGTTTTTGAGGTAATCTATGAGTTCATCTTTGTTTTTGATTTTCAAGATCGATTTCAAAATCTTATTTGTTTTTGACTTTGGGAATGTATCGATAGCTTTTTTCAGGAGATTTCTGTTAAACTTTCCTTCTTCAAGTTTGATGGCGAATGCAGAAAGAAGAGAAAAGCCCCTGAAAACATCGGCGTTTTTCTCTTTTCTTTTTTGTGAGATGCGCCACGCTCTTTCGAAAAACTCGTGAGCTCTCATAAAGTCACCCGAAACGAAATAGTGTCTCCCGACTTTATAAAGTGAAACCGAAGATTTTACAAAAGCTATTGCTTCTATTTCTACGAGAGCAGAGCGAGGTAAGGCAGAGACACCAACAAAACTTCTTGAAGGCAAATTTTCTCCAAATCTTCTAAAAAAGTTTTCCCATACCGCGTTAATCTTATCGGCTTGATCCATGCATGTTGTGAATATTGTGGCTTTGATTATATCAGATGGAGAAAGACCAAGATACACCAAAATTTTGTATATGTTTTTGAGAGCTTGCGAAGTTTGTTCTTCAAGAGTGCTTTTCAGTTCTTTTCCATCAAATCCGATCTGTCCGGAGATAAAAACGAAGTTCCCTTCAACACGGAAGAGGGAATAAGGTCCGAGAGGTTTCAGATCCAGCTCCATCAGATGTTCTGATTAATAATTTATTGGTAAAATATGAAATCCGCATTTTTTGATTTTTTGATATGAATTAAAATCGGCTGGATTTAAATTTTTTATCCAATGTCTTAAATTTTTATTTCTTATTTGTCTTTCTGTTTATGACGAACTTTGAGAAAATGATGAAAAAGAAACTTGAACAGTTGAAGGCAAATATACTGTCAAAACTGCAAAAAGCAACATATGTCCCAGAAGAAGAAAAAGCAGATATAATAGACCTTACATCTGTTGAGAAAATAAGAGATGTAGAAAGCATAATATCTTCAATCGATGTTGATATTCTCAAACTCATAGAAAAAGCCCTTGATAAGATAGAATCAGGAACCTACGGATATTGTGAAAACTGTGGTGTAAAAATAGATAAAGAAAGATTGGAGGAAGTCCCTTATGTTAGGTACTGTGTTGATTGTCAGGAAAAGATTGAGCTTGAAGAGAAAGTAGCTAAGTTGGAGAAAGAAGAGATGACTTTATCTTCTGTACCTCCTGCTTATGATGAGTCCACCCAAGATATAATAGAGGGAGAAGATGAGGGGGAGACAGAGGTTGAAGCAAGGATAGGCAAAGGCGTTACAGAAGAATCAGAAGAGGAAGAAGGAGAAGAGGTAGCAGAAGATGAAGAAGAAGTGGAAGAGGAAGAGATTCAAACGTCGGATATAGAGGAAGAAGAAGGGATAAGTGAAAGTCTTCGGAAGAAGATAGAGCAGGAAGTTGAGGAGGAACTAACTCAGATAGAGGGTAAAAAAGAGGAAGAAGAGTACTATCAGGAAGAGGAAGAGGAGAAGATAGAAGGTAAAAGAAGAGGAAGAAAAAAGCGAGAAACCGCTTTAAAGGAAGAAAAAGCCAAAAAGAAAAGGAAAACCGGGAAGAAAAAAGAGAAGGGAGACAAGAAAGAAAAGACAGAAAAGAAATCAGACAGCAAAAAGAAAAGAAAATAAATCTATAATTTGTCTCAAATAAAACGAGAGAGTAAAATCCCAAGTTCCCACAAGAATATAAGAGGTATGGCAAGAATTGTCTGAGTTAGCGCATCGGGAGTAGGTGTTATAATTGCTGATACGACAAACGCAAGAACAATAACGTACCCTCTCATTTTTTTCAAACTTTCTCTCTCAATCAATCCGCTCTTTATAAGAATCATAACAATGATTGGCGTCTGAAAAGCCAGACCAAAAGATAAAGAGAGTTTCAAAACAAAGGAAAAGAAATCAGAGATTTTTATCATCGCTTGAATTTTTTCTGATGAAAATGTTTTGAGAAGAAAGTTTAGGGATTTTGGAATTACTACGAAAAAACAAAAGAGAGTCCCAAGAAGAAAAAGAAATATCACTCCGAGAATTATTCTGCTGACCAATTTTCTTTCGTTGGGGTAAAGAGCAGGAGACACAAATAGCCACATCTGCCATATAAATATCGGGAGCGATATAAAAAGTGAAAAATATGCTGAAACTTTTATATGAACCCAGAATGATTCAAGTGGATTTGTGAATATGAAAAACGGCACAACACTTTTGAATTGAGAAAGAAATATATCAAGCATCTTTTTTGAGAATGGCAGAGCTCCTACAAAACACACAATAAAGACAATTATGGGAATTATTATCCTTCTCCTGAGTTCTTCAAGTTGCTCAATTATCAAATCCTTAGTTATTGTCTCTTCTTCTGTTCCATTTTTATTCTTTTCTTTCTCGGTAAATTTGAGATTTTCTTCCATCTTCTCTTTTCTTCCCGTGTGTTTTAGAAAATTCTTACTCAAAATGTTTTTTCATATTATCTTTTTGATTTTTCGTTCTTCCTTCCGAAAACCAAAGCTTTCACTTCTTCAATTGTCTTTGAGGCGAATTCTTTTGCTTTTTTTCTCCCTTCTTCAAGAATATCTTCTACCATTTCTCTACTTGTTTTTTTGAGTTCGTCTTGAATTTTTTCTATTTCTGGTACCATATTTTTGAGAAGGATTTTTTTGCAGTCAAGACATCCGAACCCCGCAGTTCTACACATCAGCTCAACATGTTTTTTCTCTTCTTCTGGAGTGAAAACCTTGTGAAGTGTAAAAAGAGGGCATCTTTCTGGCTCCCCCGGGTCTTTCCTGGTTTTTCTTGCAGTATCTGTCATATATATCTTTACTTTTTCTTCTATCAACTTTATGTTATCAGAAAGATAGATTGCGTTGTTGTATGATTTTGACATCTTCCGTCCATCTGACCCGAGAATTTTCGGAGTTTCTGCAAGGAGTGGCTCGGGTAGAGGAAAGACCTCTCCGAAAATTCTGTTGAACTTCTCTGCTAAATCTCTTGCTATCTCTATGTGAGGAATCTGATCTTTCCCGACAGGAACTTTGTTTGCTTTGTACAAAAGTATATCTGCGCTCTGTAAAACCGGGTAGCTGAAAAATCCGAGGTTTGCTACTTTTTCTTCTGAGCCGATTTCTTGAACAAATTCTTTGTAAGTTGGGTTCCTTTCAAGAAGCCCAAGAGGAGTTATCATTCCAAGTATCGTGAAAAGTTCTGCATGTTCTGGAACTTGTGATTGCATAAATATAGCCGACTTTTCAGGAGATATCCCAACAGCTATCCATTCTGACACCATCTCAGTGGAGTTTTCGTATATTTTTTTTGAATCATTCCATTCTGTTGTCAGTGCGTGGAGGTCTGCAACGAGAAAAAAACAAGTATGCCCTTCATCTTGTAGTTTCTTCCATATTTCAAGAACGCTTTTGAGATGTCCAACGTGAAGTTTTCCAGTAGGACGCATTCCAGAAAGAACTCTATATCTATTATCACTCATAACTTATAAATCAAAATTTATTAATAGTCCAAAAAGAGTTTCTTTTATGAACAATTTATTTAGTTCTGAATCATACTTTCGTTTTTCTCATCTCTGCTCGCTTTTCATTAAATAGTAGGCGGTGATTGAAATGATAAAGACAAGTAAAACAAGTTGAGCTGAAATCGTCTGAACTGTGGGATATATCCCCAAAATATCTATTGATGGCAAAAAATCTATAATATCAACGGGTATTATTCCAGCAGATTGAAATTCAAGAACTGCTTTCCCTATAAGAGCGACTGCGGTTATGTTCAAGATAACATTAGTTACGGTGAAAAATGTCTTCGGTTTTAGCTTTACTTTCAGAATGTATATGATTATGGCGATAGCCACAAGTGCCAGGATCCCAAGTATTACTCCCTCTTTTATGTTTGGACCAAGTGCGCTGAGGAAGATGACTGTTTCCCCTGCTTCTCTGCTGACCGCAAAAAAAGATGCGAGAAATAAAAATACATAGTTTCTTGCCTGTGCCTCTTTCTTTATCTTTTCTAAAAATGCTCTGATGTTCTCCTCTCGTGTTTTTTGTAAAACCCACAAACTTACCCATAGTATTAAGATTACCGCAAGAGCTGTCATGATACCTTCCATCAGTTCCCTGTTTATGCTCATTATTTTTTCAAGAATTTTCCATAAAGCTACTCCTGAAATAAATCCAGTTAATGCCCCTGAATATAAAGGAGCGGGAGAAAGTCCGCTCGAAGATATTATTCCAAAAATTGCAGATATGATGAGTATTGCTTCAAACCCCTCTCTTAGAACTATTATGAAAGCAGAGAATTTGTTGTTCGTTTTGTTTTCAGATATTTCGTGTAGCAGATTTGAGATTTTTTTGATCTTCCCCTCTGCATTTTCTTCTTTGCCTGACTTTATATCTTGTATTGCCGATGAGTAGAGCATTTCAATTTTTTTTACTTTACTTTTATCTTTTGCCGAAAGAATCGGCTCAATTTCTTCAAACATCATATATCCTGATGTGATGAAGTATTCCGCCGATTTCAGGTCTCCTTCTTTTAAACTTCTAATTCCTTTTTCTAATCCTTCAAGAAAGACATCTTCGTTATTTATTCTGAATACTTCAAGGCGTATTCTTTTTGCTGTGTCAAATCCGTATGATTTTTCTATCTCTCCGTTTTCTTTACTTGAAAAATCAAAGAGAGCAGTAAAGTTGTCTATATTTTTCGTAATTTCTCTTCGGTTTTCATCTGGTTGAGAGAAATTTTTCTCCTCTCCTTCAAAAAATATGTATCTCATAGCGGATACATAGAAAGATAGCGACCATCTTTCTTTATCTGTGAGTTCAAATTTTGGCATATTGGTACCTTCTATTCCGAATTTTGTTATGGCGAAGACCTTTGCGGGAGAGATATGCTGTGCAGTAAGCGGAGATGGTGGAGGGGAGTTTTCAAATGTGATTTTGTATCCTTCGCCTTTTTCTCCATGGCAAGATGAGCAGAGTTTTTTGTATAAGCTCTCCCCTTTTTTGAAGCTGGGAGCAGATGTGGGTTGGACCGCTCCTTTTTTTACTGCGAACTCGCTTATTTTCCTTGAAATTTCTCGTACAACTATTTTATCCTCTTTATTTTCAATTGCTTGGCATAGCTCGTCTGCCATTTTTTTTATTTCTTCATAGTTTTTAGCAGAATCCTGAATTTCTTTGCACATATTTTTCATCTCCTCATACTCGAATTTTGATATAACTTTTCCGTTCTCAACTGCTTTTTCATAATCTGACCCTATGTATGAAGACGACATGAAAATTTTTATCAGATCTTGATTTTTTGCTGATAGTAGTATTGGTTTGCTTATAAGCATTATAGATATAGCGATGATGTGTTTTGGAAGGTTTTTGAAAATGATTTTCATTATCTATAAAAATATTATCTCCAATATAGATAATTTTTCTGATTTTTCAAATTTTTCACTCTTGCTATTTTTAAATTCCCGCAAATCAGAAAGTTATACTGCCAGAGATTATTAAATGTATTGTATTTAGATGGAAAAAAGAAGAAGATTTTTCATTCTATTATCTTTATCACTACTCGCTATTGCGATTTTGTCCTTTTTTTTATTCCGAGGTAGAGGAGTCCTCAAAAGTGGTGAAGAAGTTATAACACAAGAAGTTCAAAAACTAAAAGAAGAGGAGGAGAGGGCAGAAGAAGGCGAAAGTATATCGCAGGAAAAACCTGTTGAGGTTTTCAGACACGGTTGGCGTATAGTTCAAAAAACAATGCCAAAAGAAGCTTATATATGGGAATGGGCTGTTGAGGTGGAAAACAAAACTAACCTTCACCTCGTTGTATTTATAAAATATGTTATTTTTGATGTTCAGGGAAATATTCTTGCAACCGCTATTGGTGGTGAAGAACTCAATCCAAAAGAAAAAAAGATTATAGTTGGAAGAGCTGTGGCAGAAAAAATACTTCAAAACGCTCACAAGTCCGAACTCCAGATGAAGGTCTCTCCATCAAGAAAAAAGAATTCCCCAGAAGAAATAATAGAAAATTGGAAGTGGAAAGAACCTTATGAAATAGACAAGATGTGAAAGGGTCTCAAACATTTCCGAAATCCCACCCTAATTTAACAATGAAAGAGACAGAGATAGAGAGAATTATAAAGCTCGGGAGAAAATTGGGATGGATAAGAAAAAGGTTATCTCACATTTTGGGTTTGAGAATTTCTACTCCGTGGGGAAGCGACTCGTTTTCTTTCAAGCTGAACGGAAAACACCTGGTTTTATCTTCTGATCAGGCAGTTGAAAAGGTTCATTTTGACTTTGAATTTATGACTCCGGAAGAAGTAGGTGAGAGAGCTTTGAGATGTGCGATAAGTGACATAATAGCTACTGCTACTTACCCAGGCTTTGCCCTTTTTAATATCTCAGGAAAAGATAGTAGGGTTATAGAAAAAATCGGAGATGGTGTTATCGCCTGTGCAGATAAAATAGGAGTAAAGCTTATAGGTGGAGATATATCTAAATCTGACATATACTCTTTATCTTTTTTTGTTGGGGGGTTTAGCTCTTTCAAGCCGATTTCTCGCTTCGGTGCAAAACCCGGCTATCACATACATATTACGGGAACAGTAGGAGATTCCGCTCTGGCTCTTGCGGTCCTCAAACAGAAGGGAAGAAAATATGCGGAAAAGCATATCCCTTATGCTCTTGAAAAATTTTTAAAACCTCCGTTGCGGACATCAATATGCAGAATAAGAAAAAATATAAAGTTCTCTGCTGATTCTTCTGACGGTCCGTTGAGAACGGTTGAATGGATATGTGCTGTAAATGGTGTTTCTGCTGAGTTTTTTCCGGAGAGAATGCCTTTTTCAGATGAGTTTTTGAGATATGCTCCGCTTTTTTTCCGCGACCCACAGAGTGTATCTGCTACATGGGGCGATGACTACGAGATAGTTTTCGGGGTAAAAGAAAGTGATTTTCTGAGCATGAGAAAGTTTGGCGAGGTCATAGGAATAATTCTTTCTCCTTATGATGTCAAGAATGCGAAGAGGAAAAACTATCCCTTCAAAAAGATAAAGAGTTTTTCAGGTGAAGATGTTTTCGTTTTTTTCACTTTGAGGAAGGTGCGCGAATTCACTTTTGAGCATTTCTGAAACTTCTCACTTCAAGCTCTCTATTATTTTTTGTAGATCTGGATAATCTGCTGGGTTTTTTGCCCTGAACTCGTATATGATTTTGAGGTCTTTTATTCCAAAAAATGCGGGTCTCAAATATCTATCTCCTTTAATTCCATCTTTTACGAATTTGTAATCTTTTAAAGCAGTTATATTTTTTATTGTGTTTATAGTTGCAGGTATCATATCAAGAAAGTTTCCGCTCTCAACTCCATATAGTTTGTAGATTTTTTTATCTGGGTCTGGAATTATTATGAAGGGGAAATTGGGAAAATGTTTTAGGTAATCTTCTACTGAATGCTTTTGGCTGTTTACAAATATTATTGTCTCAATTCCTTTTGATTTTAGTTCATCTTTCATTTTTAAAAGCCTCATTATGTCTGCTTGACACCATATACATCCCATATACCTATGAAAAGCTAAAATGTATTTTTTGTCTGCTTGAAGAGTTATTTTCTCTCCTTTGACATCTTCTGCTGTAAAGTTCGGAGCTACCGAACCTATTCCTACGGTAGGCATAACGATTTAATTTAGTTTTGCGAAAACATCGGAAATGAAATTCAGGATTTTTTCAAAGCTTTTTTGAGAGTATGTTTTTTTGTATTCCTGTGCAAGTGAAATTGCAGATTTCTCTTCTTTTTGAAAGATTAATCCTTTGTGTTTTAGAAAAGATATTACGAAGGAGAAAAATTGCGTTATGTTTTTGGGGTTTTCAGATATCTGCGATGATTCAAAGTCAATGAGGAATGCTTTTTGACCGCTTACTATTATATTGTTGTAAGGTCTATGCATTTCGTTTTTTGATATTTTCATTTCATCAAGCTTTCTCGCCTGATAGAGTATGTCAAAGAAAAGATTTTTTATAGAACTCAAGTCCTTTTGATCGAGGACTTTTCCAAATCCCTCTCCTTCTATGAACCGTGTTATTATGAAATCATATCCCACTGCTATAAGGTCTGGACCTATTCTTTCTCTGTTGGCTATTTTGAGAATTTCGGCTTCTTTTTTTATGTTTTTTATGAGGTTTTCATTTTTTGCTATTTTTATGGCTACTTTTTGGTTTTCAAACTTTCCGGTAAAAACAATTCCTCTCCACCCTTTTTTGAAAAATTTTACTTCTTCTATTTTTTTTATAAAATCCTGTCCTTTTTCATTTATTTCCTTCAAGTTTTCAATCTTGAAGTTTTTTTGTGAGGATAGATTTTATGAGTTCTTCTATCAAAGATGCGGCTATTTGTGAGTTTTCTGCAGGTTTTGATTCTCTCTCCACATTTTCGCTTTCCTGAATACTTTTTATTATTTTTGGCACAAACTCTGTGAGTATTTTTGCGGTTTCTGATATTTCTGTTTTCTCTTTTATTTTCCCCTCAGATCTTACTATTTTTCCCTGTTGGCTTTTCTGGTTCTGTATATTCTCTATTCTCGTTATATCTTTTGTGATTTTCACTTTTATTTCATCTGCCATTTGCCTTCACCCCCGCCACATTTTTATAAATCGGAAATAATAAGTTTTTCTTAAATTCTTCTTCCTTATCTTTTAAAATAATTTAAATTTTTGTCTATTCTTTCAATCAAGTGCTAACTGATTTCTTCAAAATTCAATCTTAATTCAATTTTAAAAATTTTTGTTTTATTTCAGATTAATTTCGTTTTCAGAGCTTTATGAATGTTGCCCTGAGAACATTTTTTATTTTTTTAAGTCCCTCAAGAATTTCTGGTTTCGGTACAGAATCAACATTTATGAGAGCTACCGCTTTCCCGCCGGGTTTTTCTCTCCCAAGGTGAATAGAAGCTATATTTATCATGTTATCTCCGAGAAATGTTCCTATTTTACCTACGACTCCGGGTTTATCTTCGTTCTCAAGGAAGATTATGTTTCCTTCTGCGTTTGCTTCAAGTCGCATTGAGTTTATTTCGGTTATTCTGCAAGAGCCGTTTATAACAGTTCCACCTATTGAGAACCTTCCTTCTGATGTTTCTATTTCAATCTTCACGTAATTTTGAAGCTCTTTTTCTATTTTTTCTCCGATAGATACTCCTTTTGATTTTATGAGGTTTTCTGCATTGAGTGGAGTTATCATTTCGCCGAATATGTTTTTGCCAAAGCCGTAGAGCACTCCAGATTTTGCTATGTATGACTCCGGAATTCCTGTTATTATCTTTATTTCTTTTACGGGAAAATTATACGCTTGGGACAGGAAGGAACCGAGTTTTTCTCCTAAATCAAAAAATTGTTTTTTCCCTTCTGGTATCGGGAAGAAGTTGACCGCATCTTGAATTATTCCGGACTTCAAAAATTTTATGATTTTTTCAGCTATTTCTATTGCTGCGTTTTTTTGTCCTTCAACTGTTGATGCTCCAAGATGCGGTGTCAAAACGACATCTTCAAGTTGAAGTAGAGGGTTATCTGGTGTGATTGGCTCTTTTTCAAAAACATCTATTGCAGCTCCCCATACTTTCTTTTTCTCTATATATTTTGCCAGTGCGATTTCGTCTATTATCCCGCCTCTTGCACAGTTTATTATTATAACTCCGTCTTTCATCTCTTCAAACTCTTTCTCTCCTATCATGTTTTTTGTTTTATCTGTGAGGGGAACATGCACTGTTATTATATCTGCTCTTTTCAAAAGTTCTTGAAATGAAACTTTTTCAAACCTTTCATCTTCTACGAATGGGTCATAAAATATCACATTCATTCCGATTGCCTTTGATAGTTCTGCAACCTTTCTTCCGATGTTTCCCAATCCTATTATACCTATTGTTTTCCCGTGAAGTTCTTTTCCTATGAATTTGCTCTTCTCCCATTTTCCTGATTTTACAGATAGGTGTGCCTGAGGTATTTTTCTTGCTATTGCGAAAAGCATAGCTAATGTATGTTCTGCTGTTGTAAGTGCTGCTCCAAGAGTGTTCATAACCACTATTCCTTTTTCTGTTGCTGTCTTTACATCTATGTTATCTACTCCTATTCCAGCTCGACCTATCACTCTGAGGTTTTTAGAATTTTCTATTGCTTTTTTTGTCACTTTTGTTGCTGACCTGACTATTAATGCTGAGAACTCTCCTGATGAGAGAAGCTCTACGAGTTCTTTTTCTTCTAATTTTTTTCTTTCCTCAACTTCAAAATGTTCTTTTAACTTTTCTATCCCTGCTCTGTCTAACTCATCACAAACCAATATTTTTCCGTTTTTCATTATCAAATATTTTATTTTACGAAGTTTTCTGTTTTTATCTTTTTCAAACTTTTTGTTTTGTTAGTTTTAGTTTTCTGTTTCTCCTATTGATTTGAAACCTTTTTTCAGAAACCTGTTTATATAATCTGATATTTTTTCTTGAAGGTTTTGAGTTTTTTTGATGTCGTAGCCGGCTTTTATGAGTTTTTGAACTTTCGCCTCGGTAAAATACTGATACTGATTTTTTATTTCCTCGGGCATATCAAAGTACTCTATTTTGGCTTCTTTTCCGATCGCTTCGAAGGTGAATTTCACAAGTTCGTTGAAGGAGTGAGCTTTTCCCGTTCCCACATTGAATATTCCTGTTTGTGATTTTTTATATAAAAAAAGTGTTATATCAACTGCATCAAGAACATAAATGAAATCTCTTTTTTGTTCTCCGTCTGGTATTTCTGGAATATATGATTTGAACAATCTCACTTTTCCGTGAGTTATTATTTGTTCGTAAGCTTTTATTGCGAAGCTTCTCATATCTCCTTTGTGATATTCGTTGGGACCGAAGACGTTGAAGAATTTGAGTCCGAGTGCGTATTTTAAAAAGCCATTCTTTTTGAGCCAGAGATCAAAAAGGTGTTTTGACATTGCGTATGGATTAAGAGGTTTGAGTTTTTCGAGTTTTTGTTCGTCATCGTCAAATCCGTTTTCGCCAGAGCCGTAGGTTGCTGCCGAGGAAGCATAAACAAACCTTATTTTTTTTGAGAACGCAATTTCAAAGAGCTTTTTTGAGAACTCGTAGTTTTCTTTCAGAACCAGTCCGAAATCCTTTTCTGTTGTTGATGTCTTTGCTCCAAAATGAAATATAACTTCTACACCTTTGGCGGACCGAAGATAATCGAATACATCTTCTTTATCTATAAGATCGTAGAATTTAAGCCCTATGAGATTTTTCCATTTTGATTGACTTGCAGAGTTTTTGAACGAATCTACGATCAGAATTTTATCTTCACCTTCCTGATTGAGTTTCCATACAAGGACGCTTCCTATGAATCCTGCTCCACCCGTGACCACAACCATTTTTTTTCTTCCTCCTTATTTTTCCCTCTGAAAGGAATGAGAGCAAATCTTCCTTTTATTTTTTGTCCTTCAAGTTCAAATATGATTTTGTTTTTGCTCACTTTTAACCATTTCACTTTTCCTCTATCGTATATTTTTACTTCTCCTGCTCCATACATTCCCTTTGGTATTGTGCCTTCAAATGAGTTGTATTCTACGGGATGTGGTTCTGTTTCAATTGCGAGGAGTTTTTCTCCTGCTTCTGGAAATTTAGCTTTCGGAATAGCAAAACTCCACATTACGCTCTCTCTTTTTTTTATATGAATACCGAGTTTTGAGTATGATTCAATATCCATGCTTTCAAAGTCATCATCGGTTGCTGGTACTTCCAGTCGCAGGTCCCAGTGAAACCTTGTGGCTTTGTGAGAGTGTATTACAAATTCCCCTTCTTTTCCCTCCTCAGGCATTTTCATAAAGAACAATTTTATTTTTTAGATTTTACCTTTTTATTCTTTCCAGATTGCTTTTGCTTTTTACCGCTTATGTTCCAACGCGAAAACTCTTCTATCATTGATATTTTCATTTATAAATTTTCTGTATGAGTAAGGAGAGTATAGATAAGTTGAGGGAGAAAATACTGAAGCTGGGAGAGATTTCAGGGAAACTTGAGCTATTTTATCTGAAACGCGGGGTGGTAAAGCGAGCTCAAAAAATCATAGCACGTTTCAGTCCAGATGAAATGATAGAAACCATAAAAAACATGGGACTTAACAAAACAGAAAGGGAAATATTAGAGGATTTTGTAAAATATATGATTTCTCATAAGTATGCTTTCAAATCAAGACCTGAATATATCAATTTGAGGTTGCATGTTCCCAAAGATAAAATCGCAAAAATTCTCGAAGAGAAAAAAATCAGTTTTAGAAAACTCGTTATCGATATCCTCCTCAGAAGATTTCCACCAGATTTTAAGGTGATAAATTTTTCTGTGAAGAGTTATAAAAAATCTTTTAAGTTTGATCAAGTTCTCATTCCCAGAAAATACTTTGATTTTATATGTAAGCGAATTGAAAAAGAATACGGTGGAAGAAAATCAAAAAAAGAGATGAAAAAAGAGATAAAAAGATTTATAGAGAGTGAGATAAAAAAACTTCTTGGAGAGATTGGTTAAATTTGAAATTTGTTTTTCTTTTTGTTTGAATTAGAAAAATTCTTATATGGTCAATAAGTTGTGGTGCGTTGGAGTTGGACCAGGCGACCCAAATCTCATAACGCTATACGGCAAGCAAGTAATAGAAAGCTCTGATGTCATATTCTGTCCTGTAAAATCTGTTCATTCCGAAAGCTTTGCTCTTGAGACAGTCAGAAAAATAATTGCTCTTGAAGGCAAAGAGATAGTAAAGCTTATTTTTCCCATGACTACGAAGGAAGATAAAGCAAGACCTTACTGGCTTTCCGCATACGAAAAGATAAAAGAAAAAGTCGTTTCAGGAAAAAAATGCGTTTTCATAGTTGAAGGAGATCCTCTTATTTTCTCAACATTCAACAGTGTTCTTGAAATCATAAATCAAAAAAAAGAGTTTGATGTGGAGATAGTTCCTGGTATATCTTCTTTTCAGATTATGGCGTGTAGGGTGAAATTGCCCGTTGTTGATGGAGACGAAATCCTTGTCATCATGCCTGCTTCAATGAAAGAGAAATCAGGTTGTAGAACCGCTCAGCTCAGAGATGATTTTGAAAAGATACTTGAAATTTCTTCCACTGTTTTTGTTTTGAAATCTGGAAGGGTTATGAACCAGCTGATGGAAGCTTTATCGGGAAGAGAAAACATCAAGGTTTTTTTCGGTGAGCTTTGCGGGACAGAGAACGAGTTCATTTCAGAACTCAACGATGATTTGAAAAGCAGAGAAAATCACTACTTTTCTATTGTGATGATAAAAAAGGAAGAAAAAGAAGTTGATTTTGGTTTAGCAGAGGGAAAAGAAAGAGGTGTTCGGGCATCTCAATCTGTTTTCGGTCGGAATGATTAAGTTAGTTGATGGAGGTAAAAAGATATGACGGGAGGAAGATTGGTTGGAAAGATCTTAGCAAAGTATGGGGTCAAAAACCTTCACACTTTATGTGGCGGACATATAATGGAAATATATGAAGGTTGTGCAGATTACGGAGTAAGGGTTGTTGATTACAGGCACGAGCAAGCTGCTGTTTTCGCAGCAGATGCTGCTGGTAGGGTCAGCGGGATTCCAGGCGTTGCTGCACTTACTGCTGGTCCCGGAGTGATGAACGGTGTGACGGGGGTAGCGAACGCGTGGAGAGCTCAATCACCTCTTATACTCATAGGCGGACAAGCTCCTACTTTTTTAAGGGGTAAAGGTGCTTTGCAAGAACTTGACCACGTATCTGTTCTCAAACCTATAACAAAATGGGCGGTTCAAGTCCCAGATACAAAATCAATACCAGATTACCTTTCAAGAGCTTTCAGAGCTGCTATGGATGGAGTACCAGGTCCAGTATATATTGAAATGCCTATGGATATACTATTTAGTCCTTCGGAAGATCTTTCCGCTCTTGAGTATTCATTTACAAGACCTCGTGCGGATGAAAAGGTGGTTCAGGAGATTCTTTCGGCAATCAAGAGGTCTCAAAAGCCAGTTATTATTATGGGGAGTCAGATAGCGTGGTCATCTTTTAAAGATAAAGTCAAATATATAGTAGGTAAGCTTGGCATTCCTGTTTTTTTGAACGGACTTGCAAGGGGCTGTCTTGGGAAGGAGCATCCTTTGCTTTTCAGGTTTTGCAGGAAGCAAGCTCTTGCTAATGCCGACCTCGTTATTCTTGCGGGAGTTCCTCTTGACTTTCGGCTTGACTACGGCAGGCAGATAAGAGATGATGCTTTTCTTGTTCGGCTTGACCTTGACCCGGAGGAACTGAAGAGAAACAGGGAGGGAAATATTTCTGTGGTTTGTGACCCGCTTTCTGCTCTTGCAGAGGTTGCCGAAAGATTTGATAACTCAAATAGATTTGAAAGGTGGATTGACGAGTTGAAAGGTTATGAAGAGGAGAGACGGCGAAATTCCTATCTCGAAGCATCACAAGACACAATACCTATAAATCCTTTGAGGTTGTGTCGTGACCTTGCGGATTTTATTGATTCTCTCGGGGAAAAGGTGATAATAGTTGGTGATGGAGGAGATATAGTTGGAGCCTCTGCTTATTTTCTCAAACCGACTCACCTTGGCGGGTGGCTTGACCCGGGTCCGCTTGGAACTCTTGGAGTTGGAGCTCCCTTTGCCATAGGTGCTAAACTTGAAAAACCCGACCACGATGTATTTGTTCTTTTTGGTGATGGCGCATTTGGATTTAACGGTTTTGAGTATGATACAGCGGTCAGGCTTGAAGTACCTTTTGTTGGAGTTGTTGGGCTTGATGGAGCGTGGACTCAGATAAAAAGGGCGCAGGTTCCTATGTATGGCAGAGCTATTGCAACGGAGCTCGGATATACAAGATACGATAAGGTTGTCGAAGCTCTTGGAGGATATGGTGAGTATGTTGAAAATCCATCAGAAATTATTCCGGCTCTTTCAAGAGCGTTAGAATTTTCAAGGAAGAATAAAAAACCATCTTGCGTTAATGTCAGAATAGGAGAAACAGAGTTCCGCAAGGGCTCAATATCTATGTAAAAAAATAAAAATAATAAAATTATGATAATTCCCAAAACACCAGAGGAAATTAAGATAATGAGAAAGTGTGGCAAGATTGTGGCAGAGTTCTTTGAGGAAGTTGAGAAAATAATCAAAGACGGAGTTTCAGCAAAAGAAATAGATAAGCTCGCATGGGAAATTGCAGAGAAAAGAGGAGGAAAACCTTCGTTCTACGGATACAAGGGCTATCCTTCCGCGGTCTGCGTATCAATAAACAACGAAGTAATTCACGGAATACCTACTGAAAAGAAAATAATTCGCGAAGGAGATATTGTTTCTGTGGACTATGGAGTTTTTTACAACGGTTTTCATACAGACGCTGCAAAAACATACATAGTGGGTAAAGTTCCAGAAAAAGTCAAACTCCTTGTTGATGTAACCCGGAATGCTCTTTATGAAGCTATAAAGTTTGTGAAACCGGGAATGAGAACGGGAGACCTTGGAAATTTTATAGAGTCATTTGTCAAAAGGTATGGTTTTTCTGTTGTAAGAGATTACTGCGGACATGGGATAGGAAAGAATCTTCACGAAGAGCCACCCATACTCAACTATGGCAAGGAAGGAACAGGCATAAAGTTAGTAGAAAATATGACGATATGTATAGAACCCATGGTAACAATGGGAAACGGACGAGTGAGAGTTCTTCAAGATAGATGGACAGTTATAACCTCTGATGGCTCTCTTTCTGCACATTTTGAGCATACAATAAAAATAGGAGACGGGGAGAATGAAATTCTTACCGAATAGAATAAGAACCGTTTTGTTTTTAGCCATCAGGTATTCTAAGGGGAGGTCGCCTTTTTTGAAGCTTATGAATTTTCTCTCTACTTTTGGCGTTTTTGTCGGTGTATGCGCTCTTATAGTTGTTCTATCTGTTATGACGGGAATAAGAAAACAGATAAGAGATAAGATACTGGGAGTTACTCCTCATATTCTTATTGCAAAGCACGGTGATGTTATAGAAAACTGGAAAGAGATTATTGAAAAGATAGAAAGTTTAGATGGTGTAAGAGGGGTTTTCCCTCTTGTTGTAGGAAACGCTATAATGCGTAAAGATAAAATTTCTGCATCTGTTGTTGTTCAATGCATACCCCCAGAATACATCAGAAAAGCTTTACTGTATGAAAGATTTTTAAAAGATGGTTCTATTTTTGGAGGAAATAAAGTGAATGTCGGAAAGGTTCTGGCTAAAAATTTAGATATACATGTTGGAGATAAAGTCCTTTTGATTTCTCCGTATGGCGGAGCAACTCTTTTTGGTTTTGTTCCGAACTCTCTTGAAGCTGAAATATCAGGTGTTGTAGAGGTGGGGATTTTTGACTGGGACTCTGTTTTTGTATTTATGGACCTTTCTGCTTGTGATGAGCTCTTTGATACTGCAAACTGGGTTTCATCAATAGCTGTTATGCTTGATGACCCAGATAGAGCTGAAATAGTTTCTTTGCAGATGGAGGGCAGACTGGGGGAGAATTTTTTAGCGATACCGTGGACAAGAACTCAAAAGAACTTATTTTCTGCTATGAAGCTTGAAAAACTTGGTATGACAATTATTCTCTCTCTGATAATAGTGATAGCTTCCTTCAACATTCTTTCTACTATAACTGTTCTTGTGAGAGATAAGATGAAAGATATAGCGATACTCAAAGTTTTTGGTTTTTCTTCTTGGGAGATAAGGTTTATTTTTATGGGTGTGGGATTATGGATAGGTTTGAGAGGGATTATTATGGGGACATTAGGGGGGGTAATTATATCTTTTTTGATTTCAAAGTACGGTATAGTTCAGCTTCCTGAAGATGTGTATTTTATTTCTCGTCTTCCTTCTGAATTGAGTTTGGGAGATATTTTTTTGAGTTGGTTTGTAGCTTTTTTTTCATCTTTCTTATCATCTTTTTTCCCGGTTTCACGAGCTTTACGTAGGGAGCCGTTTGAGGTATTGAGGAGGGAGTTGTGAAGTGGTGGGCACGGGCGGGATCGAACCGCCGACCTCCGCCTCGTCAAGACGGCGCTCTCCCTCTGAGCTACGCGCCCTCAAAATAAAAATTTATATCCAACCCGCAAATTTTACCCGTTTATCAAAAATATCATTCCGAATCATCTTCAACCTTCACATATAATATAGCTCCGCAGTTCGGACAAGTATCAAAGCTGTTCGGGTCAGCAGAAAGCTTTGCTCTTATATCAGCAAAAACCATAACACTACACGATGAGCACGAGTCATCTTCTATACTTGCTATTACTTTCATATTGCTGTTTCTTGAATCCTTCAAAAGCTCTTCATATATCTTTGAGACCTCTGGATAAAATTCTTTTATATTTCTTTCTATCTCCTTTATTTTTTGATTGTTCTCTTCTGATTCTGTTTTCAATCTTTGGAGCTCAAGTTCAAGTTTCGGAATCTCTTCTTCTGCTCTTTTCTGTTTTTCTTCATATTCTTCTTCAAGTTCTTTGAGTTCTTTTTCAATTTCCTCTTTTTTGAGTATGAGTTTCAAGACCTCATCTTCAAGCTTAATTTTTTCTCTCTTGGCTTCTGCTATCTCATCAATGAGTGTTTTTTGTTCTCTGAATTTTCTTGATTCCCTGAGCTGTATTTCCCACTTTCTTATTTTTTCTTCTTCCTCTTTTATCATAAGTTCTGTTTCTCTTATTTGGACTTCAATTTTTGTTTTTTCATCTTTCTTTTTTTGAACTTTCTCTTTTATTTCTTCTACTTGTTTTTTGAGTTGATTTATTCTTTTTTCTATTTGTGCTATTTGTGAGTTGTTTTCTATTATTTTTTCTTGAAATTTTTCAAGTGAAGAGAGGAGTTTTTGTATTGGTATCAAATTTTGCGAGTGGGCCCAGAGGGACTCGAACCCCCAACCTGCCGGTTATGAGCCGGCTGCTCTACCATTGAGCTATGGGCCCACCCCATAACGACAAGCAAAAATTATAATATTTTTTTCCTCACCTGATAAATTCTCTGAAAGTTTTTCTCTGTAAGAATATTTTTTCCCCTGATGAAATTTACTTTGCATATCAAACAAATTCTTTTCGCTGTTCCTGATAGTAGGTATCACATGCACCTTTTGGATTATGCTCCCTTTTTCTCTTACGCTCTTTCAAATTCTCTTTTACCCATTTACTGATCTTTTATAGGATATATTGAGAGAACAACAATAAGGTTGATAAGCGATAGTATTTTTTTTATATCAAATTTTATCTCTACTTTTCTTTTTATTATATTCCGCAGGATCGGTAGTGTCTCCATATCTAAAACGGGTATTTTCAGAACTGGAAGAATTTTTATTTTGGTCATCTCAATGAGGTCTGATGTATCTCCTTTTATTTTTATTGATGGATTGAATATCTCTCCATCAAAAACGATTACTCTATCTTTTCTGAAAGATATGCTTACTTTGACATCTGCATCTTTTGCCCATATAAAGACATCGGAATTTATTTTTTTTGCGTTTCTCTCTTTCCATGGATTTTTCTCAATGTTTTCTTTTATCATCTGATAGAGCATTGTGGCAAGCCCGTTTTCTTTCGCTTTCTCATCTATCAATATCTCCATTTTTGCCCCCTCCATGATTCTGGTTTCCTAAATTTATTCTCTTCTTCTACTTTTTTGTTTTTATCTCAAAGATTTCCAGAAAAATAAAAAATACTTTTATGGCTATAAGAAGGAGAGGGATAGAGCATGTCCATCCAGAAAGCGAGCTTATTCCTTTTAAGTTTCTCAGTCCAGCTTATGGTGTGTATAAAGAGAACTTAAAGGATTGGGCTAACGAAAATTTTGTCAGAAAAAGGTTTCCAAAAAAAGGGCAAATATCGGAAGAAGAGAAAGCAAAAATAAAACTTTTTTTTGAGAGAAGGAAAAGCGAGTTCCCGGAGGAAAGCTCTTTTCTTATTCCTTTGCTCAACGACATCAAAGAGAATTTCGGCGTGATATATATTGAATACATGGAGGAGATTTCAAAACTTTCAGGATTTTCTCCTGCTTTCATTCTGGGTGTTGCTACATTCTACACAATGCTTGAAGGTTTTGACGGTAAGGCGGAAATATATGTCTGCAATTCTCTGCCTTGCTACCTTAAAGGTTCAGAAGAGATTTTGAAAAAACTTGTGGAGAAAGCGAAAGGTAAAGAAGTTGAGGTGAGAGAGTGGGTCTGTCTCGGAAGATGTGAGTTCGCCCCCGTAGTTCATATACCATACACAGAAAAATCTTTCGGAGAGGTAAAAGAAGAAGATTTGGAGAGAATAATTCAGATTGCTCTTGAGGTTTGTCCGTGGAGAAAAAACAAAAAATGAAACATAAAAGAAACATTAAGGAAATTTTCTGAAACATATTTTTCTCTGTTGATATGGTATGAATTTTGCTTATTAATACAGTGAAAAAACTTTCCTTTTGAGGAAGGAGGGAATAGTATATGAGTTCAGATGGTTTTATATGGGAAGAAGAGAAGATAAATTATTTTGCGGAAAAGCTTGAGAACGAAAGTGCGGAGAACATAATAAAGTGGGCTTGCGAGGCATTTGGAGATAAATTGGCAATAGGTTGCTCCCTTGGTGCAGAAGACATGGTGATAATGGATATGGCAGTCAAAATAAAAAAAGATATTCCGTTCCTATTTTTAGATACAGATTTCCATTTTAGTGATACTCTTTTACTGCTTGAAAAAGCCCGGCAAAAATACAATGCTAATATAGTTGTTATAAAATCTGAATACACCCCCGAGGAGCAAGAGAAAAAATTCGGTCCCCAGCTTTTCTTCAAAGACCCTAACCTCTGTTGCACTTTGAGAAAAGTTCTGCCCATGAAAAACGCGCTTTCAAACTATCACGCCTGGATAACAGGAATAAGGAGAGAGCAATCTGAAACGAGAAGGAATGCAAAAGTTGTTGAGAAAGATAAAGTTTTCGGGCTCATAAAGATAAATCCGCTTGTGAGGTGGACATATCAGGAAGTGTGGGATTACATAAAGAGAAACAATGTGCCATATAATCGGCTTCACGATATGGGTTATCCATCAATAGGATGTGCTCCGTGTACTCAGCCGGTAAGACCTGGTCAAGATTTCAGGGCAGGAAGATGGTCTGGAACCGGTAAGACCGAATGCGGTCTCCACTCACCAGAAGATGTAAAACGCATATCTTGATAAAATTTCGTAAAAACTCATATATCTTAAACATTCTAAAAGTTCTTCCACCAAGATATTTTTTAAAATTTGAGTTATAGTGAGGAGGATAGATATAAAAGAAGAATTTATTGAAAGCTGGGATGGAACTCGTATAGCAGTATATGATACTCAGAAAGGAGAAGTCGTCGCGGTCTTGTCTAATGGACTTGGAGGAGACATAACAGCGTGGACACCACTTCTTGAACATTTCAAAGATAAAATAAGATTCATATCTTGGGATTACAGGGGACTTTACAAAAGCGAAAAACCAAAAACAGGTTTTTACGAAATAGAGCATCATGCAAAAGACCTTGAGGTTATTTTAAATCATTTTGGAGTTGAAAAAGCCATATTTTTCGGATGGAGCATGGGGGTTCAGGTCAATTTTGAGTTTTACAGAATGCAGACCGAGAAGTTTTTAGCTCTCATTCAGATAAACGGCGTTTCTGGAAAACCTTTTGAAAAGACCTTTTATGGCAGATTCCCATATTGGATGTGGAAATTATTTTTCTTGTTTATGCAGGATGGAATGAGATGCTTTTTCCCTCTTGCCCGTTTTTTAGCCAGAAAAAGTTTGCTTCTCCGATTAGCATCACGCCTCAAACTCTTTACTATGAGTGAATATAAAGATATAGCAAAGGAGCTCGTTCTATCTTGGCTTTCTCTCGATATGAAAGAGTATGTTAAAAACTTTTCGGCTCTTGGAAGACACGATGCTGAAAAGATTCTCCATAAAATATCTGTCCCAACTCTTATAATTTACGGTTCATCTGATTTGTTCACTCCATCAAAGTTTGCGATTGATATGGCTTTGAAAATTCCGAAATCGGAATTAGTTGAGATAAAGGGAGGTTCTCATTACACACCTTTGGAGTTCCCAGATAAGGTTAATTATGCTGTTGAGAGTTTCTTAAAAAAGTACGGTATAATTTCTTGAATAATGAAAAGAGAAAATTTTTTCATCAATTTTGTTTTATTTATCTTCTCTTTTTCCCTCATCTTTCCCTATATTTATCTTGACATAAATTATGGTTTCCCGTTTTCTATCACAGGTGATGAAGATAACTGGGTAGCTATTTTTCTCCATTCTTGTGGGATTTGCGAGGTTCGGGCAGAAAGGTGTTTTTCTATGCTTCTTTTTTCTGTTTTGTGCAAACTTATCAAAGTATTTTTTGAAGATGTAAAGTATATCAGCATATTTTTGAAAACTCTCGGATGTTTTGCAATTGTATTTTTCCTTTTCGGAACGATAAAAAACTTCATAAGAGATAACTCAATTTCTCTTTTGGCTCTTGCTGTTTCTGTACTAACTGTTGGTGATATTCTTCGTTTTTCATCTGGTAAATTGGAGCTTGCTCATTCGCCTTTTTTCGGATTCATAATATCGCGTGGTTTTAACCCGAATCCTCTCATAGTGGTTTTTCTGTTTTTTACTTTTTTGGTTTCGCAATGGTTGAGCTCGCAAGAAAAACTCACAATTTCACAAAAAATTGTTTTAGGAGTTGCCCTCGGCTTAAATTTCTGGGGACAGTTTTACTACTATATTCACGCACTCCTTTTTGTTCTTCTTCTTTTGATATTTGATAGAAGAAGGAAGGATATTTTTGAGTTTTCTTTTCTGGCTTTTTTTGTCGCTCTTCCTGCGCTCATACATAACTTTTTCCAAGCCAAATACGAGCATGCAGATGAGATGCTCCAGAGAGGAATATTGCTCACAACTTTCAGAGCAAAAGGATTTGATTTTCTCTTAGAGAAAAAAAACTATCTTATCTTATTCCTTTCTTTCGTTTCTATTTTATACCTTTTCAAGTTTGAGAAGGAAAGAAATCTTTTCTTCTTTTGGATTTCTTCTGTTATTCTCGGTTTTCAAAATTTTATCACTGGAATTACTGTTCAGGAAAGGCACTTTTACTATGCTTTTTACCTGTTCTCAATCATAGCTATTTTTTCTTTTTTGAAAATCTTGATTTGCAGATTGAAACTGATGTTTTTGAAAAAATTCATAAACATTTTCTCTTTCATTCTTTTTTTGTATCCCGTGATTTTCTTTTCTGTTTTTCTTTTAAAAGAAAGATTTTTTATAGAGAGTATGAGAACATTTTCGCATATAAAAGAGCAAGTTGAATTGAAAGATGATTTTGAGAAGATATGCGAGTGGATAAAAGAAAACAGAGGAAAGGTAAAAGCTCTTTCTGTGCCTTCTGATATATCTCCGATTCTATTTCGTGTTTGCCTTTATACGACTTTTCTTGATGTACGAACTTATATTTTTATTCCCATTGACGAAGATGAGATTTTCAGGAGAAGAGTTCTGAACATAAAACTTCAGGGTTATGATTTTCAGATTTATCTTTCAGAACTTGAAAAGCGATTTGGTTTGATAAGTGATTTTCCAGATTTACCTGAGATAAGAGGCATTTTAACCGACCAATTTGGCTTTCCGGAGAATTTAAAAACCAAATTGAAAAAAACAACTGAAAAAAGTTTTTTGAAACAGGAATATGACAACTTCTTACGCGATGAGTTTTTGAGGTTAGAAAATATTGATGAACTTAAAAAATCCGTAGTTTTCTTCGGCTTATCTCATGTTATAAGAGAAAAACAAAAAGACGAAAAAGAATTTTATCTCAAAGAGGTTTTCAGAACGCAGAAATTTTCTGTCTATGAAATTTCGTTCAATTCGTTTGATTTTTAAATTTTTTTGTATCATTTTAATAGATGAATTTAGATGATATAAAAGTTCCTTTTAATGTTCCTTGCTATACTGGAAATGAAGATAGATATGTTCTTGATGCCTTGCGTAATCCATCTGATAAATACATAAAAAAGTGCGAAGAATGGTTTGAAAAGAGGTTCAAATGCAAAAGAGCTCTTTTAACTTCATCGTGCACTCATGCTCTTGAAATAATTGCTATTTTGCTTGACATAGAGCCGGGGGATGAGATAATAATGCCGTCTTATGCTTTCGCTTCTGTTGCGAACGCATTTGCTATTTTTGGTGCAAGAATAGTTTTTGTTGATATTGACCCAAAGACAATGAATATTGACCCAAGTGAAGTTGAAAAAGCAATATCTCCCAGAACAAAAGCCATATGTGTTATACATTACGGAGGAGTCCCATGTCAGATAGATAAGATAATTGAAATATCAGAAAAATCCGGAGTTTATGTCATAGAAGATTCTGCACATGCTATAAATTCAAGGTATAACGGAAAATATGCTGGAACGACGGGAACATTTGGATGTTTTTCTTTTCACTATACGAAAAACTGCACAAGCGCAGGCCAGGGGGGACTCCTCATAATAAACGACGAAAAATTCATAGAGAGAGCAGAGATAGTGAGAGAAAGAGGAACTACAAAGCCACTTTTTCTCAAAGGAGTTGTAGAAGAATATACATGGGTTGATAAGGGAAGCAACTTTGCTATGAGCAATGTCAATGCGGCATACCTTTGGGGACAGCTTGAACTCATAGACCAAATAACAAAAGAGAGATTATCTATATGGAATTACTACAAGACATCTCTTGCACCTCTTGAAGGGAAGATAGAGCTTATGAGCGTTCCTTCGGGATGCGAAATCAACGGGCACATGTTTTTCATAAAAACAAAAGATGAAGAGGAGAGGAAGAGGTTAATTAATTTTCTCAGGGAGCAGGGTATCCAAGCGGAAACTCATTATGTCCCTTTACACAGCTCGCCTGCTGGGAGGAGATTCGGAGAGTTCAGAGGAGAAGATAGATTCACCACAAGAGAGAGCAGAAGATTATTGCGCCTTCCTATCTTTTATAATATGACCCTTGAACAGATGAGACATGTTGTGGAAAGCATATACTTTTTTTATGATTTTTATGATGAGTAGATATTTACTGAACATACTTGAATTAAAAGATAGTCGTGATGTAGCTTGCTATTTATCTGAATTCTTAAAATTTTTGAATATCTCATTTTTCTGCGTAAAACACATTTGAGTTTTGATATGAAGCTTTTCGGCACAGATGGTATAAGGTTTGTTGTTGTTCCTGAAAAAGCAAAAGGAGAAGAAGAAATTATATATAGTCCAGAACTGATATATAAAATCGCTCTTGCCTCCTCACGTGTTCTTCGGAAGGGAAAATACGCTTTGGTATGGGATACGAGGAGATTTTCTTTTAGCATCGCATCTATTTTTGCTGGCGTCCTTTCTTCTTTGGGATACGATGTGATTTTAGGAGGTGTTCTGCCTACTCCCTCTGTTTCCGCAATCGTTTTATCTCTTGGTCTTGATGGAGGTTTTTCTATCTCTGCTTCCCACAATCCCCCACACTTTAACGGAATAAAGTTCTTCAGAAAAGATGGTTTTAAAGCAGATAGGGAACTTGAGGAGAAGATAGAAAAAAGCTTTCTCCTGCAAAACTCAGATCTGGACTTGAAATTAGCAGATTTGAGTTTTAATCCAGAACTTGCGAAGAACACTTACAAGGGACTTGTTTTGAGTTTTTTTCGCGAGAAATTTTTGTCGGGTGTGAAAGTTGTTCTCGATTGTTCTAATGGCTCTACATACCTTGTTGCTCCTCAAATATTAGAGGAACTCGGAGCTAAGGTTAAGAAAATCGGCTGTGAGCCGAACGGAGAGAACATAAATGTAGGTGTAGGAAGTGAAGAACCAGCGCGAGCCCTATCAGAAGAAGGAGATTTTAAAATAATATTTGACGGAGATGGAGATAGAGTTCTTATCGGAGATTCAGAGGGAAACCTTTTTGACGGAGACCATATATTATCTCTTCTTGCTCTTTTTATGAGTAAGGAAGGGACTTTGAAGTGGGGAGTTGTTGGTACAATACTTTCTAACTCTGCGCTTGAAATTTTCGTGAGAAATCTTGGACTGAACTTTGAGCGGGTAGAGGTCGGAGATAGGAACATAGCTTATAGAATGAAAGATTTGGGAGCAAATCTCGGCGGTGAGGAGTCAGGACATATAATTTTATCTGACATTTTGCCTACGGGAGATGGTATTATTTCAGCCCTCAAAGTCCTACAATATGTCATAAAATCTGGGAAAGATATTAAAGAACTTGTTATAAAGAAGTTCTATCAGGCAAAGGGGAAAATTCCTGTATCTCGTAGAAAATCGCTTGATTCAGATGAGTTCCGTGATATAAGGAAGATTGAGGATGAGGTAAAAAGATATGGTGGGAGAGTAGTCATAAGGTATTCGGGCACGGAACCTGTTCTTCGTGTTATGGTTGAGCATGAAGATAAAGTTATAGCAGAAAAGTATAAAGACATCTTGGTTTATGAGTTGAGCAAGATCTTTGAGAGAAACTGAACCGAAATGATACACAACCGGTTTTTGAGAACGATATTTGTTAAATTTTTAGGAAAAAGTCAAATCAGCTGGAAACTTATTACTCCATTATTGAAAGTTGTCAAAGCCATGAGTAGGGATTGTGTTTTCTGCAAGATAGTGAAGGGAGAGATAGGTTCAAGGAAAGTTTATGAAGATGAAGATGTTCTGGCTTTTTATGACATAAATCCGCAAGCACCTGTTCATATACTTGTTGTACCAAAAAAACATATTGAAAACATACTTGCTATATCAGATGAGGATAAGGATTTGATTTTCAAGTTGATAAAGACCTGCAATGATGTTGCTCGTCAGGTAGGGATTGCAGAAAAGGGTTTCCGTCTTGTTGTGAATACGAATCCCGAAGGAGGGCAGACGGTATATCATCTGCATTTTCATGTCATAGGCGGTAGGCAGATGCGATGGCCTCCCGGCTGAATTTCTCACTTGAATTTGAAAAATTTTTTCTTTTTTTCTAAAATTTCACTTATGATGGAGAGTTTGGTGAGTTCAAAAGAATTTTCTCATATTGATGGAGTAAAGGTGATAAACAATATCCCATATGCTCTGGGGGCCGATTCTGTTCAGAAGGTTTTCGAGCACTTCGGAATAAAAAAAAGCAAAAAAGCGGTATATAAATTTATATCAAAAGCATCGTGGAAAAAGAGAATATCTCATAACGGGAAAAGCTACATCGCAATCCCGATATACGAAATAGAAAGATGGATAAAGAAAAACTATCCGATAATCTGGAGCAGTCAGGTTGAGGAAAGAAAAGATGAGAAAATAGATATAGTCAAATCTTTTTCATCTCATAAAGACGGTTTCTCTGACTCTGAAAGAAAAAGTAAAACGGTTGAGGTAATTGAAGATATCGCATCAAGTTTTCAGGAGTTGAGTTCTGATAATAAAATAGTCATAGAAAAAGACAAAGAAGCAAGGGAGAGAGATTCAGATATGGAGATTTTCCGAATATCCTCATCAGACGATATAGTTCAGCAGGAAGATAAGAGGCAATCTGCTGTTTTTTATGTTAAGAAATTGACTTCTCTTCTTATTAAAAATCCACCATCGTCTTTTGATGTTGATACTCTCAATTACATCAAAAATAAGCTCCTTTTCCTCGCTAATTTTATAGATGTTGTAGAGAAATTGTTATCGGAGGGAGAAAATAAAAAATAAATATCAAGTGCTCATCTTGGAAATTTTAGGTTATTTTATTTTGTTGCAAAATTTCTATGTCCCAGCGTCCAATATTTTTTATCACAGATTATGGGCTTGAAGATGAATATGTTGGTGCTGTGAAGGCGGTTATTTTATCTATAAATCCCGAAGCGAAAATAATTGATATAACTCATAATGTTCCTTCTTTTGATATTTACACTACTGCATTTATAATAGAGAAGGTTTTAAAGTTTTTGCCAGATAGCTCGGTTGTTCTCGCGGTTGTTGACCCAGGAGTTGGGGGCAAGAGAAAGCCGATCTGCGGTAAATCCAGAATATCTTTTTATTTTGATGGTTCTCAAGTTGTCAAAACTTTTTATTTTGTCGGACCAGATAATGGAATATTCTCTCCGCTGTTTCGTGGTGATTTTGAGGTTTTTGTTCTCGATTATGTAAAGATAAGAGATAAAGCCAAAAAGCTCGGGGTTTTCCTTCCCTTGTCTTCAACTTTTCATGGGAGAGATATTTTCGGTCCAGCTTCTGCCTTTATATCTTCCGGGGAGGATTTGATCGAAATTGTAGGACATAGGGTGATTTATCCTCGTACTTTGAGTTTTCCTGAGTTGAAGTTTAAATATGGCGATTCTTTTCGTCAGATTGAGGGCTCGGTGATACATATAGATAAATTTGGCAATATAATAACAGATATTCCGCGAGAAGTTTTTTCGGGTTATCGTATCAAATCTCTATATCTCAGGGGAAAGAAGATTCCGGGAAAGCTCGTGTCATCTTACGAGGAGGCAAAAGTAAAGCAGCCACTTTTTATATTCGGCTCTTATAATACACTTGAAATATCTTTGAGAGAAGGAAACGCTCAAAAAAAGTTCAAAGCAAAGAGATTTGATAGAGTAAAAGTAATTTTTGAAAAGATAAATGAATAAAAGCAAGTATTTTCCCTAATCACTTTGAACTGCAAATTTTTAAAAATATATACTTGATGGAGTTCAAGAAAGAAAGTCAAGATTATGAAGCGTCAATAAACATGATTCCGCTTATAGATATAATGCTCGTTCTCCTCATCATATTTATGATAACTGCACCTGTTTTGAAATATTCCTTTGATGTAGATGTTCCATCAGTTCAAACTTCACAACCTACCGAACAAACCGAAGATATACCCCTTATTGTGATAAATAAAGCCAACGAAATAAGAATAAACGGACTTGTTCTGAAAAACTACGATGAACTTAAAAGGTATGCCTCTGAACTCAAACGAAAAGAAATACTCATAGAAGCAGATAAATCTGTCAGCTACGGAATTGTTGTTAAAGTTATGGACATTTTGAAGCAGGCAGGAGTTGAAAAAATAGGGCTCGTTACACAAAAAGAAAAAGAACTCTGAAAAATGAAAAACAGAGCTCGTTTAGATTTTTCCACACAATAAATCCGCAATTTCAAGAATTTTAATTTAATAAATCTTGCGTTTTCTTGGTTAAGATGCTATGCTTGTTTTTGGAAATTATATCTGGAAAAAACGAAATCATTCAAAAATTTTTATCCTTCAAGGTGAAGAATCTTTTGTCATAGAAAACAGCAGAAAGCTAAAATATAAAAAAGGGCATCCCTTCTCCGTAATCAATAGTTTTGTAAAGAGCGAGGAAGGAGAAAAAGCGGGTTTCATCTCATATAATCTTTCAAGATTTGTTGAGAACTTCCCGGTCGGAGATGACGATCTCAACCTTCCAGATGCTGTTCTGATAACACTGAAAAAAGAAGAAAAAGAGAACTTCGAAGAGCTCATCAGATCACAAAGATTTTTTGAGAGGAACAATAGAGAAGAACATGAAAAAGTAAAGCTGGCAAAAGATGTTTTTGAAGAAGGAAAAAATGAATTTATGGAAGGAGTAAGATATGTGAGGAGAAAAATATTTGATGGAGATGTTTATCAGGTGAATATAGCTCGTAGAATATCTTTTGAGCTACCACCTTGCGACAAACACCAGATATTTTCTTTGTTTTTGAGGTATTTTTTTGCTCAGAAAGTAGGTTATCCTGCTTTTTTTGATTTTTCCTCAGAATTGGGTTTTATCGTTGCGAGTGGCTCTCCTGAACTTTTCCTTGAGAAAAAAGGGAAAAAAATAAGAAGCTGTCCAATAAAAGGAACAAGAAGGTTATTTAGTATATCAGATGTTGAAAGGGTTTCAGCAGAACTTATGTCAGATGAAAAAGAAAGAGCAGAAAACCTGATGATTGTTGATATGGTCAGGAATGACCTTGGAAAAATCTGTTATCCCGGAAAAGTAGAAGTGAAGCGACTTTTTGATGTTGAAGTTTATTCTACTTTGGTTCATCTCGTTTCAGAAGTTGAAGGAGAGCTAATGAAACAAGATCTGGATGATATACTTTCTGCAACTTTTCCTCCGGCTTCGGTGACGGGAGCTCCGAAAAAGTCAGCTATGGAGATAATTGAGATTGTTGAAAGAAAAAGAAGGGGACCGTATTGCGGAGCGATCGCATACTTTGATGAAGATAACAACTTCACCATGTCTGTTGCTATAAGAATATTTCTCATAAAAGGTAAGAAAATTTTTTACTGGACGGGCTGTGGTATAACATACGATTCCGACCCTCTCAGGGAATATGAAGAAAGTTTGACAAAATCAGTTGCTTTTGCAAAAGCTTTGGGATTTGAGATATGAGAAGGTTTTCAGAAAGAGTTGGGATCGTCTCTTTTTTTGTGGTTTTGAGCAGAGTTACGGGACTTTTCCGTGAGATGGCTCTTGCTTTTTTTCTCGGTGCTGGTCAGATCACCGACTCACTTTTTGTCGGATGGTCAATACCTAACATTTTCAGAAGGTTTTTTGCAGATGGACTCGTTGCTCCTGCTTTCGTTCCGGCGTTCACAAGAGCAAGAAAAGAAAATCAGATAAGCTCGGCTTTCTCGTCGGTTTTTGGTCAAGTCATACTGATAACGGGAGCACTTTCAATTATCCTATTCGTTCTATCTCCTTTTATCCCTTATGTTCTTTCTCCGGGTTTTTCTCCGGAGGGCAAAAAACTTGCTTCATTTTTTACTGCTTCGCTTTCCTTCTACTTATTTTTTGTCTCAGTTGCAGTTCTTCTTTCGGCTCTTTTGAATTCCTTCCACATTTTCGGACTTCCCGCCTCTACGATGAGCATATTCAACGTTTCTGTTATCTTCGGAATCTTTATTTTTCATAGATTTTACTCAAGACCTGATCTTGGTTTTGTGTTCGGAGTTTTTTTAGGAGTTATCTTGCAAATTCTAATTCAGCTTATCCCTTCTGCAAAACTTGTGAGATTTTCCGTCTCTTTTTCATCCAGCAGTTATTCAAAGATGGTGAGTTCTGCTATCCCTCCTGTTCTTCTTTCAGGAGCTATATACCAGATAAACTTTTTGGTCTCTCGTGCGATAGCTTCGCTTGGGGGAGAGAAAGTGATTTCTTACTTGACTTATGCTACAAGATTTTTTGAGCTCCCTCTTGGTGTTTTTGTCTATTCTCTTTCTTATGTTTCCTTGCCTTTTATGTCTGCCGGTGGTAAAGAGAGAGAGGAAGTTTTTTCAAGGTCTGTATTTATTTCAACTGCTATATCATCTGTTGCTACGGTTGGTCTTTGCGTGTTCTCCGAGCCGATAATTTACTTCGTTTTCGGATACGGAAAGTTTCTTCAAGAAGATGTTCTCGGAACATCACAAGCTCTTTTTATGTATTCTCTTGGTTTGGTTCCTACTGCTATTTCAAGGATTTTGACAACAGATTTTCAGGCGACAGGTAAGCTCAAAATTCCTGTAATATCTGGTTTTTTATCTTTCATTTTCAACGCTGTTTTGAGTTTTGTTCTTGTGAAGGATTTAAAGCATGTGGGAGTTGCTCTTGCGAGTTCTCTATCAACTTTGATTTCAACAATATATTTGGTTCTCAAATCAGATGTAAGCGTTTTTAAGCCGTTTTTCAAAGGTGTTATTGTCTCCATTCCTTCTTCTTTTCTATCTCTTGCTTTCGCTTACTTTTATCTTGGAAATTACAGATTTATGCCTCGTGTTCTTTCTTTTCTTGTTTTTGCTGGAATATCTGCTTTCGTCTTTCTCTCCCTGCTCATTTCTTTGAAGATTTTTGCTAAAACTCTTTCCGCAATTGATGTGAAGTCAAAAAATTTGAAAAATTAAGTTTCCGCTTTTCATAACATTTTTAAAAAATTCTTTCCTGTGTATTAAATGATTTAAACTATATTTTGCTATGGAGAGGAGAAAAGGTTTGGTTCCAAGAAACATAATAGAAAGCATAGAGAAAGAAATAGAGAGGGCTTTTGAGGACTTTTTTGGTGGTTCTCTTTTTCCTCTCTCAGAAGAGAGAGGTTTTTATCCTTCGCTTGAGGTTTTGGAAGATGAGAACAACATTATAATAAGAGCAGAGGTTCCCGGTCTTTCCCAAAAAGATATATCTGTTGATATTCAAGATAATGTGCTTACTATAAAGGGCGAGAAAAAGATGGAAGAAGAGTTCACCAAAAAGAATGTTCACATATCAGAGAGGAGATATGGTAAGTTTATAAGACGTTTTTCTCTTCCAGATTATGTTGAACCAGATAAGGCGAAGGCGAAGCTTAAGGATGGGGTTCTCACAATAACTATTCCGAAGAAAGAGGAGAAAAAACCGAAATCTGTTAGTGTTTCTATTGAGGAGTAATTTTGGAGCGGGCATAGCTCAGGGGTAGAGCATCGGCTTCCCGAGCCGAGTGTCGCGGGTTCAAATCCCGTTGCCCGCTCCCTTGAAAAAAATAAAACAAGATAAAAATCTCCCTCAATCTCAAGAACAAAAAAATACCTCCCAAATACAAAAAGAAACCCCTTCTGCTGAAAACGAAAGTATTATAAACTACGGAGAATCTCCCACAGTAGAGAAGAGAAAGCGAGAAAGGATTTTTCGTTTCCCTGACGAAGTCGCAAAAATAATAGACGATGTATGTGGCGGATGGAGAAGAGATTATCTATACTACCTAGCAAAAGCGAGTTTTGAACTTGCTGAGGTCTTTCACAGAGGAGAAAATTTTCCTCTGAACCTTGAAACTGTCTTCCCATATACTTTCTACTTCTTTCCAAAAACTTTTTCTTCATCGTTCACAATATTCCGGAGTTTGAGAGATGTTATAAAAAAGATTTTGGATGGTAAAGATGAAGTTGTTTTTTATGATATATCTGCTGGGACTTGTTCCGCAAGTGTTGCCTTTGCCGAAACTTTGAAAGAAATATACTTTGCAGATGAACAAAATCATAAAAACCAAATCCACGAAAGAAAAGACGACGGAAAAGATAAGTCAAAACATAAAAAAGCAAAAGAGAACAAAAAGAAAAAGATAAAGTTTTTTGTTCAGGATATATCTGATGCTGCACTTGAAATAGGTATAAGAATTCTCAATCAATCACTTGAAAATTTCCCTTTTGATTTTGAGGTGAAAAAGATTGTTTCAGATGCAAGCAGGTTGAAAATCAAACAAGATAATCCAGACATAGCTGTAATCTCATACTCTCTATACGATATTTTCAGAGAAGATGTTGAATATATGATTGTTTGGGTTAAGGGAGTTTTGAAATCTATTTCTCCGCATGGTATTTTAATTATTGTTGAACCATCTTTGAAAAAGAGGGGATCGCTTTTTATCATGAAAATCAGAGATGCTCTTTCAGATTATGTTGTAGCTCCGTGTCCGCTTGTAAATTTTTGCCCTATGCTCAAAAGAGGTGATGATTGGTGCCATTTTGGTGTAAGATGGGTTCCACCTTTTTCTCTCACTCGTGCTATCAACCTAATTGGAGGAAGACCGCCGGACATCAATTTTTCTTACCTTGTTCTCTCGCAGAGCAGAGATGAGTACTTTAATTTACCGCCGAAGGATATAGGAAGGGTTGTGAGCCATCGGCTTGAAGAAAAGGGCAGAATAAGGTTCTGGCTATGTAAAGACGGAGAAAAGCAACTTTTCCAATTCGTCAAAAAAAACATCTCTGATGAAAATAAAGATGTCTTTTATGTCCATTCGGGAGATCTTGTTTTGGTTCAGTCATACGAGAAAAAGGAGAATTTTTTTGAAATAAAAAAAGATACGAGATTTTCAATAATCCACAAGCTTTTTGACTTTGACTTTTGAGAAAGATTTTTCCGAAAATGCAAATTATTTGCTGTGATGTTTTAAATTTATTTAAGCGCTGTCTTTTTGTTATCTTTTTGCCTTTGCTGAATTCCTACTTTCTTTTTTTGAATCATGAAGGAGGAAAAAGAAAAAGTTATTCTTGAGGTAGAGAGTTCGGAAAAACATAAGGAAAATAAAACAGAATCCTCTGATAAAAAAAAGGAGAAGTCCGTAGAAGGCGCATCTCCAACAGAAGAACTCGATAAAAATCTTCCTGCCGAAAGCGTATCGCAATCAGGTGTTTCAGATTCTGTTGTAGAAGAAGAAATTGCTGAAAAAGAGGTTTTTGAAGAAGAAAAAGAAGATATTGACTCTCTGAAACGAAAAGTCGAACTTCTCACAAAGAAGGTTGATGATCTTACATCAGAAATTGAAAAATTAAAATCGCTGAGCGAAGAATACAAAACAAAATGGATATACACTTTTTCAGAATACGAAAATTATAGAAAGCGAGTGAAAAACGAAATAGAAATTGCAGTAAGAGAGAACACAATAAAAATACTTTCAAACTTTCTCAACGCAATAGATAGTATTGATTTTGCCCTTGAATATATAAAAGATGAAGAAACAAAAAAAGGAGTTGAGCTGGTTCGTAAGATGATTCTTGACTCTCTTTTGAGTTCTGGATTGAAAGAGATTGAAGTGAAAGAAGGAGAAAAGTTTTCTCCTGAAAAATGTGAGGTTGTCTCTTTTGAGCTCTCAGACGAACTTGAAGATGGAACTATAATCAAGGTTATCAGAAGGGGATTTGAGTTTGATGGGAGAGTTGTAAGACCCGCTCAGGTTGTTGTAGCTAAAAAGGTAGAACAGAAGCCAGAGCAATAAAATGCTCTGAAATTACCTCTGCAATAGAAATCTTTATGCAATTTGAGTGAAAAGCAGAACCCATTTTTTGACCGAAAAAGCAATTTATCATGCAAGTTTTTTAATATATGCTTTAAGATGGAAAGCGAGAATATTAAGGTTCTTTGGAGAGAATTCAGGTCTTTGAAAATAAGCTCGTATTACATACCTTTTGAGAAGTTGAGGAAAGTTCTCACTCTTGACCTTGCGCTAAGGTGCGTAGAAGACGCGTATAGATATACAGCTTTGGCAAGGTCAGAGCTTCAGATGCCATCAAAGGAATATTTTTTCTACGAAGACGGAGATATGAGAATTATGCCAGCTGTTGCGAAAATAGATGGTGAGATTGTGACGGGCATGAAAATAGTAAGTGTTCACTTTAACAACCCAAAGTCAAATCTTCCAACAGTTATTGGTTTTTTCGTTTTAGTTGATTCTAAAACCGGTTCTCTTCTGAGTGTTTTTGATGCCACATATCTTACCTCTATGAGAACAGGAGCATCAGGTGCCGTATCCGCAAAATATTTTCTGAAAGATAAAGAGAGAATCAAAGTGGGAATAATAGGTTGTGGAGTTCAAGCAAGAACTCAAATTATCTTTTTATCTCATCTGAAAAAAATAGAGGAACTTTTGATATACGATATTTCAGAAAAAGCGATGGAGGGTTTCTCTTCTTTTGTGAAGAGAATCGGATTATCTCCACGCATAGCAAAAACACTTTATGATTTTTCAAAATGCGATATTGTTATAACTCTTACTCCTTCTCGTGAGCCATTCGTTATGCCAGAACACGTTGAAAATGTCAAACTTATAAACGCTATGGGAGCCGACGCTCCGGGAAAGCAAGAACTACACCCGCAAATCCTCAGGGACTCAACAATAATTGTAGATAACCTAACCCAATCGGTTCATGCGGGAGAGATAAATGTTCCATTGAAAAATGGAGAGATAACCCAAGATATGATTTTCGGTGAGATAGGAGAGGTTATAGCTGGATTAAAGACACCTCCTGATAACAGAAGAATTGTTTTTGATTCAACAGGTATAGCTATTTTAGACCTTTTTGTAGGTTTTGGAGTATATAAGTCCGCTCGGGAAAAGGGGCTTCTGAAAAGTTTCAAAATACACTGATTTTTTTATTTTGAGAACATGCTAACGAGAATTTTGAGTTTTTTTGGTTCTATGACGCTTTATGAGAAGCTCGGCTTTGCGGTTTTTATATTACTTATTTTGATTGCGCTTTCATATCCTTTTCTCCCATATACATACTACGAGCAGAATCCTGAAAAAGTCCTTATCTCTTTTTCTCGTGAGCATATATTTGGCACAGATGAGCTTGGAAGAGATCTTTTCTCCCGTATCTCCTATGGAATTGGTGTATCTTTGAGGGTCGCTTTTCTTGCTACTCTTACTGCTACCTTGCTTGGCACAACGATTGGAATAATATCAGGTTGGTTCGGTGGTTCGGTAGACATAATCATAATGAGGGCAATTGACTTTTTCATATCAATTCCTGAAATAATTCTCATTGTTATAGTATCTTTTGTTCTCGGAAGGGGTGAGTTATCAATAGCTACTGCAATAGGTATTGTCTCGTGGATATCTGTTGCAAGAGTTGTTCGTTCGGAGGTGATGAAAATAAAGAGCATGGAGTTTGTAGATTCTGCTATAATTTTGGGGAATCCGTCCTGGAGGATTATGTTAAGGCATATACTTCCGAACATCTTCCCTGTTGTTATAACTATGCTTGTTCTTAGGATTCCGGTTTCGATACTCACTGAGTCGGGACTTTCGTTTGTAGGACTTGGTTTGAGACCTCCTGCATCTTCTCTTGGTGTTCTTGCGGAAGAAGGTTTCAGAGCTATATCGCTTTTCCCGCGCCTTACTATAATACCGTCTCTCTTTATAGTCCTTCTTGTGTGGAGTTCTAACGTCATAGGAGAGTATATATCTTCAAGGCAGAGAAGGACTTCTCTTTGAGAGGTTTTTAGAGGTGTTTATTGATTGCTGCTGTATATCTTACACTTAATTTGACGCTTAAAATATAAGAAATTAAACTCTGAAAAATTACTTGACTTTTTATGCAGAGAGATTTTAGAACCGTTATCATATCAGAGGAATCTTATTTTACGCTAAACGGTGGGTTTGCCGTAGTATATTTGAAAGACGGGAAAGGAGACAGAATAATAAAAGATTGCATTGATGTATCGCGTGCTGGTTTGAAATTGCCTTACAGATTTTTGAACCCGCTTCAGACAGCATTTTTTTATTACTGGGTTCCGGAGAAAGATAAAAGTATTTTGTGTGTTGCTCCCACAAGCGCGGGAAAAACAGGACTCATATACACTTTCTTTTCAGCTTTCAGTGGAAAGAAATTGTATCTTGCTCCAACAAAAGCCCTCTGTGATGAAAAATTCAAAGAGTTCTCCAAAATTTTCGGCAAAGAAAATGTTTCAATAAGAACAGGAGATAAATTTGACTTTCTTCCACCAGATACCGAGTATATTGTTTCAACTTATGAAAGTTGCCTTGCTTCCGCTCGCTCCGGTAGCTCATGGTTTGAAGAGGTACAAGCAATATGTATTGATGAAGTCCATTTCCTCATGTTCGGGGGTTCAAGAGGTATATTTTTAGAGGAACTTATCGCTCACGCAAGGGCGAGAGGGAAAAGCATTTTAGCTCTTTCAGCTACTATACCAAAAAGCGCAGCAGAAGAATATTCTCAATGGCTTTCAGCAAAACTCTTTTACTCCTCGTGGAGACCTGTCCCGCTTGAAAGAAAAATAAAACCACTGAGTGAGATTGAAAAAGAAATTTTTGGAACGAGGTTGAAGGGGGATGTAGCAGAAAGAATCGTTAATGTTGCTCTGAAAATCTGCAAAAGTCAAAAGGTTCTCATTTTCGTATATAAAAAAGTTCTTGGCTGGAAAATCCTTGAAGAGTTTGACAGGCAGGGTTATGGTGTCATAAACGAATCTGTTCCTTTTGAGAAAAGAACAAGGGTTCTACCTGATAAGGCAGTTGTAGGTTTCCACAACGCAGATATACCTTATGAGGAAAGAGTGGAGATGGAGAGAAGTTTCAGAGAGGGAAATCTGCGTTTCCTCGTTGCAACTCAGACCATGGCTTATGGAGTAAATCTTCCCGCAGATGAAGCTCTCATAATAGTCAGACATCACATATCAAAAACTCTTCCTGATACATCAACGATACTGCAGATGGAAGGTAGAGTGGGAAGGTTCGGAATATCTGAAAAAGGAATCTCACGCATAATCCCGCTTTCTGGCGAAAATGTTCTCAAAAGAGAGCTTGAAAAATTTTTCAACTCTCCTGATACAAGGACTTCTCTTGAAAAACTTCTTGAGGGGGATTCAGAAAAGAGAATAAGCGATGTTGATGCTATGACTCTTCTTGTTCTCGGAATTATTGTTTCAAATAAGATAGACCTTACAAAGATGGATTGGGCTGAGGAAGAAATACGCCGGATTCTTTCTTTCATGAAAACATCTTTTTCTGTTGAGATCTCTCACATATTGTCTATTCTGGAAGAATCGGGTTGTATAAAAGGTGGAAAAGTCACTCCGCTTGGAAGAATACTTGCAAGCTCTCTTACCCCTCCTTCTGCGTACAAGGAGTTTTTGAAAAGATATAAGGGATTATCAGATAGCACAAAGCTGATGAGCCAAATTGCGTATATTATAAGACCACTTCTTTTCTTCCGTGATTTTCAGAAAAACTTTGTAGATATGCTTCCTCAAAGATTAAGAGAAGAGATAGAGCTTGAAATATCTGATATTTATGAGGAGGAGAGTATTTTGAATCTGTGGATGACAGGAAGGATATGGTGGTATTTTAGGAATCCGCCAGCGCAGTTTTATCTTCGTCCAGATGCCTTACAGCTTGTAAAATTTCTATCATCTCTCAAATTTCTCGGATACATAAGATTATCTTTGCGAGATATAATGAAGGTTGGAATGTCTTTGAGTTTTGGAGTTCATCCCGAGTTCTCTCCGCTATGTGGAAGTGATAAGATAGGTTTTTCAAGAGCAAATGCAATATATCATACCGCGTCTCAGATGAGGTTGAGTTTTAAATCCTGTTTTCAGATGCTCAAAAGCAAAGATTCTGATTTTTCGCAAGCTATTTTCAGAACTATGCTGAAAAGAGCAGAGTTTATAGATACTTCTTTGAGGTCGGAATGGGCTCAGTATGACCCACAAAAAAGAGAAGAGAGATTAAAAGTGATAGAGAGAATAAACCATGAGATAAACATAATTTTTTCGGCTTTTGAGGGGATTGAAAGTGAAGATGATCTTTTTGATGAGGAGTTAGCGAGAATCATAGTTTTTGTAAAAGAAGGGAGTATAAGGGCTGCTGAAATGAGCCGTGATGAGCTCAAAAAATTCCTCCAAGAGGAGTAATATCAAAAAAACTTGTTTTATATTCGTAGAATAACTTTCCCTGTTCCTTTTATTTCAAATGAATCAGAAGAAAATGATATTTTCAAATCTCCTATTGCTCCTATGAAATTAGATACGGTTATTTTTGTATCTCCTGATAACGGCTTTACCACTGCTTTTTTTCCGTGAGTGAAGATAAAAATTTTTCCTTTACCTGAAAGTTCAACGATTTCAATTTTTTTGTTCACTTCTCTTGAGTTGTATTTGAAAGAAGAATCAAAACCAATAAGGAATGGTTCAAGTATAAAAGCTCTTTCTTCCTCTTGGAGTTCAAATCCAGATATATATTCTGCATTTACGCTTATTTCGCAGTTTATTCCTCGTATTTTTACGAATTTGTGATTTTTCCCACCAAACAGATCTTTTTCGGTTTTCCAGTTCCTGATTTTTTTCAGGGGGAAAATCTTGTAGCTTCCAGAAATAAATATGATAAAAGTTTCTCTTAAAATTATTTCGCTTTCGCCTTTTAGAGATATATCAAGGAATCGTCCTCTTTTGAGAAGTCCGTAATCTTTGAGTTCTCCTATTTCGTAAATCTCTTCCTCTTCTTTTTCTCTTGCTTTCTCCTTGATTTTTTCTTCTATTTCTCTTTCTTGGGGTTTCTCGCCAAGTCCTTCTAATTCTTCCTTTATTTCTTCTATTTTCTCTTCTATTTCTTCTACGGTTTCAGGTTCTGCTTTTTTCTCTTCTTTTACTTCTTCAATTTCTTCTTTTGGTATTTCTTCTGCTTCTTTTTTTTCTTCTTTCGGTTCAGCTTTTTTTGTTTCTTCTTTTTCTTTTTTCCTTTTTTCACATTCGTTCAGTAACTCCATAATTTTTTCGTTTTCAAAAAAGAGCATAGCTCCTTCCCGAAGAGTTCTTTCAGCTTCTTCTATTTTTCCCGCTTCAAGAAGAGATCTTGCAAAATTTAAAAAAAGGCTCAGATTTTCGGGGTGCTTTGAGTAGAGTTCTTTGAAAACATCTGATGCTTTTTCAAAGTATCCTTTTTTGAAAAGAGCTATGCCATAGAGGTTATATATTCTTTCATCTTTTGTTTCTTTGAAGGATTTTTCTGCTATCTCAATTGCGGTGTCTAAATTTCCAGTTTTTATGAGTTCCTGAATCTTTTTAACTTGCTCACTCATTATAAAGAAGTTTAATAATTCGTTAATCAGGATGAAAAAGTAATTTGCTTTGTGAGAAAAATTTGTTATTCAACTGACCGAGGGAGTTAAGTGGTCAAGATTCGTACTCAAGTTTTCTTCTGAGCTCTTGTCTTTGTCTCATAAGCCAGTATTCTCTGATATTTTTTCTATCGTCGTCTAAGATTTCTGTAAATTGTATACCTAATCTTGTTTTTTTCTGCTCGGAATCACCGATAAATCTTATTTCTCCTTTTGCAGATACCATTGCCCATTCGTGCTTCTTCTGTCCTTCTTTTGTGGGTACTCTAAAAGCTAATTTAACTGGATCAAGCATTTTTACTTTATCTTTGGGGATTTCAACATCAATTCCTGTTCCATACTCGTTAATGTCAACCATTCTTCCCTGTATGGTTATTCCATCTTTTAGCTCAACTATAACATCTATGGGTTCATTAGGGTCTACTTTAACTCTGTAAGCAGACCTTCCACTTTTTCTCTCTATTTTCTGCGGGAACGAAAAAACCAGAGAAGTTTTATATACGCCTTTATATTGTGCATCAAATGAATATTTTCCGGCTGTGTCAGAGTACTCAAATGATACAACGACGCCGGGTTTTAGAGATTCTTTATATTTTGGGTTTTCAAACTCCTTCATAAGTACTGCGTACTCTCCTTTTATAGACACGATTTTTTCAATTAATGTGAAGTACGATCTTTCATCTCCGGGAATTTTTGCTTTTATAGGGAGTTGATACTTTGCGAGTTCTTGGAGGTGTTTTACTCTCACTTGTTCTTTATGCAGTTCTTCAACATAAAATAAAGTTACCTCTTTTTGCTCAAATTCTTGCATACTTTTTTCTCCTGATATTATTTTACTAATTTTTTCGTCTTCTTTCAATTTTGTTTGAAAATGTTTTTCTTTTTCAGTTTTCCCGTTTTTTTGTTCTTTGGTTTTGAAAAATAGATTTCCAAAAATCATCTTTTTTACCTCCTTTTCTATAATATATCGTAATCATTCGAAAAAAAATTAATATTTTTTCAGAAAAAATAGAAAAAATTCTTTTTAGAAATGAATAAGTTCAAGGAATAAGGAATTTTTTATTTGCTAAAAGCAACTATTTTTTAGGTAAGTTTTCAAAAGTTCAGTTTTTAACTCCCACCTCATTTTATCATTCGGCAAAAGACCGCGAACTGTTTAATCTCCCGGAGTTTTCTGTTTTTTACCTCTTCTCTATCTTTGTGAAGTCAGCGAAAAAATCTGTTATCTGAAATATAGGAAAGATTATAGACAGGCGAGTTTCCCGCTCTTGATGATTTTCAGAAAGAACCATAACCGAGTTAAAAAAATTATCAACGTGTTCCCTTAACTCATCAAAGAGCGATATGAAGTTCTTATAATCTTTCTGTTTTATCATGTCATAAGATTTTTCGTATAGTGAAAGCACGCTCCGGAGGAGTTTTTCTTCTGCAGAGGTTTTAGGAGACACCTTATCAATCTCTCTCACACTAAACATACCTTTTTTTTGAGCTTGCTCTATTATGTTTCTCACTCTCCGTGCGACATAAAAAAGAGAGGAAAAATCTGTTTCTGAAAGGGCTTTTGCTCTTGCGAAAGCGTCAAACGGAGATAGTGTTCTTTCAACAACCCCTTTTACAAGGTCTTTTTTCAGTCCCATGTCCTGCGAGAGATAGTTCTCAATTCTTTCCTTTATGAATAGCATCACCTGCCTTATTTTTTCTTTTGTTTCATCTTCGCTCATATTTTTGTTTGCCATGTGTTCAACGAAAAACGGTTCAAGAAACTCGGAAAGTTCGGCTATATCTATGTCTAATTTTTTCTCTATGAGGGTTCTTATCACAGCTCTTGCTGCTCTTCGGAGTCCAAATGGGTCTTCTTCTCCTGTTATATGAAGAGAAGAGAGGAAAGCAGAGAATATGTGAATAAGTTTATCTGCGATAGATATTATTGTTCCGAGTTCGCTTTCCGGAAGCGGGTCGGTGGGCTTTTCGGGTAGAGTATGCTCAAAAATCGCTTTTGCTATCTCTTCGTCTTCTCCATCTTGCAGTGCATAGAACATGCCGATATAACCTTGATGTTCCGGGAACTCTCTGAAAAGTCCCGTTGTTATATCTGCTTTGGAAAGCATAACCGCTCTTTTTATTTTATCTCTTGAACCTATTCCTGTTTTTGCATATATGAAGTCCGCCGCTTTTGCAACGAAAACTTCCCTGTCGTAAAAACTTCCGAACCTTTCATTGAAAACGATTTTTTCAAGAAGATGTATTCTTTCTGACAATCTCATTTTTCTGTCTTCGTTGATATAAAACTCGGCGTCTTCAAACCTTGACCTTATCACAAACTCGTATCCTTCTTTTACTTTTTGTTCGTCTGGATGGGGATTATCTGCTATTGCTAAAAATCCTTCTATCACTTTTTCGTCTTTTGATATTGGGAAGACAAAAAGGGTTTTTGTGAGTATGTCGTAAGCTATTTTGTAAGGGATTCTTTCGGAGCTTACCTTCCCTACTATGGGGTAGGGATGTTCTGTTGAGAATATCGTTATCTCTATGAGTTCTTCATGTTTTTTTATATCAATTCCGTTTTCTTGTAAAATTTTTTTTATTTTTTCTCTTCTTTCGTTGTCTGAAAAAATAACTCCGCCTTCTTCTTTGAGTTTCAGGAAAAATTCATCTTCGCTCTGGATTTCTATTTTTTTGTTTCCTAATGCTCTGTGGGAGTAAGTGATTTTTGACGAAGCAACTCCGAAAATTTCTATATCTATTTTTTTATCTTTTTCAATTGCCAAAATCCATCTCAGAGGTCTTACGAATTCTGTTTTGCTGTTTTCTATCCATCTCATCGTGGAGTAGTTTTCTTTCAAGAACTCTATTATTTTTTCTTTTTCTATTTTTTCTGGGGTTTTGATTATTATTCTTCGTGGGGTGAGGAAGACCTGTGAGTTATATCCAAAAAGTTTTCTCTGTATTTTTCCTTTCTTTTTTGAAAGGGAGATAAGGTATTTTGCTGGGAGTTCGTCAAATCCTAATTCATAAACAGCCATAATTTTATTCTTTAATCTTTAACCTTGTGCTGAAAATTTTTTCAGGGTTTTGTATAAGTTTTCGGGAATTTTAATTTAACTTACTATTATGGCTCTTGTGACAATTGGGATGCCTGTGAGGAATGAAAGGAGGTTTATATCTCAAACAATTGAAGATATTTTGAATCAGACATTTGATGATTTTGTTCTTCTTATATCAGATAATGCATCAGAAGATGGAACTTATGAGATAGTGCAAGGATATGCACAAAAAGACAGGAGAATCAGGATTTTCAGGCATAGCAGAAATGTAGGTTCTATTGAGAATTTCAGGTTTGTTCGTGACCTTGCTGATTCCCCATTTTTCATGTAGGCTGCGGGACACGATAGATACGATAAAACTTTTCTTGAAAAGTGTGTTAAAAAGTTTCAAACCGCCGATCCCGATACAGTTCTGGTTTTTCCGAAAATTCAGCTGATACATGAAGACGATTCTCTGGGCAGAGTTTATAGCTACGAAAAATTTGATACGCAGGGAATTGACGAAGCGGTGAAAAGGTATTTTCAAGTTTCTTTTAATGCACGAGACTTGAAAATTATCTATGGTCTGTGGAGAACAGAAATTATAAAGAAGATTAGATTGAAAAACATAATTATGCCTGATGTATTTGCTATTTTGCAGGCTTCTATTTTAGGAAAGTTTGCGAGAGTGGAAGAAGTTTTATTTTTTCTCAGGGAGCCGAAGAAGAGAATTTCTTTAATTGAAGGCACAAAGAGAGTTTTGATGATGGAGCAAGGAAAAGATTATAAACCATCTGAATTTAAGAATAGAACTTCTTTCGGAGATATCGCACTTATTATATCTGAGATCGTAAAATTTTTAGGAGAAAATTTGAAGTTTATTTTAGATGTAGATAAATTTGGTTTTAGGCTTAACTCAAAAGAGAAGTTTTTATGTATTTTAATTGCTGTTTTAAGTTTTTTTGTGATGAGGAGCATTTCTATTAGTATCTACAGCTTTGAAAAACTTTCTGTAAAGATAAGAGAAAAAATTTTTGGAGCAGTTTGAATTCAGGTTTCTTTTTGGTTTTCATCTTTTTTTGATGGCAGACCTACGAAAACGAGCTTCTTATCTTGTTTTTTGACTATTCCGAGTTCTTCCATCTCTTCAACTATTCTTGCAGCTCTGTTGAAACCTATTCCAAGTTTTCTCTGCAAAAGAGATATAGAGATTTGCCCGTAGTTTTTTGCTATTTCAACTGCTTCTTTGAATTTGGGGTCTTTATCTTTCAATATGTCTGATGCAGAAAAAATATCATCTTCTTCATCTTGTGATACGATTTCAATATAGTTAGGTTTTTGCTGTTTTTTGAGATGCTCTACGATTCTCATTATTTCTTTGTCAGATGTATATGCAGCGTGTCCCCTTTGAGGAGTAATGCCTGGCATAGAAAATAGAAAGTCCCCTTGTCCGAGCAGTGTTTCTGCTCCGTTAGTATCTAAAATCACCCGCGAATTTATTTTATCTGATACTCGCAGTGCTATTCTTGCTGGAAGGTTAGATTTTATTATACCCGTCACGACATCTGCTGATGGTCTTTGTGTTGTGAGTATAAGATGAATTCCTGCTGCTCTTGCCATCTGAGAAAGTCGCATGACATACTCTTCAACCTTTCTTGCCGAACTTACCATAAGGTCTGCAAACTCGTCAATAACAATTACTATTCTCGGCATTTTCTCCCCTGTCTTCTCTATGAAGTCATCAAGGTTTTTTGCCTGATTTTTCTTCATTGTCTGGTACCTTGAGATCATCTCCTCAACAGCCCACCTTAGAACATCTATCGCTCCTTTGGGACTTGTTATGACATCTGTTATGAGGTTCGGAATACCGCTGTAAAGAGAAAATTCAAGCATTTTTGGGTCAACAAGTATAAATTTCAGTTCGTCTGGTGTGAAGCGCAAGAGTAAGCTTATGATTATTGTGTTGAGGAGGACACTTTTTCCTGAGCCCGTTGTTCCAGCGACAAGTAGATGAGGTAGTTTGTGAAGGTCTATAACAAAGGGTTTCCCGTATATATCTTTCCCTATTGTGAGAGGGATTTTCATCTTTTCTGCGGATGGTGAGTTGAATATTTCGCTTAACTTAACTATATTTCTTTTTTTTCTTGGTATTTCAAATCCGACTGCTCCACTTGTTGGAACGGGAGCGACTATTCTTATCCCCGGCAATCTCATAGCTATTGCTATATCTTCTGAAAGCTGAACGATTCTTGTCGCTCTTATTCCTGATTCTGGAATGAATTCAAAGAAATTCACAACAGGACCTGATGTCATAGATATTATTTTTCCCCTTACTCCGAATGAGTTCAGGACAGATATAAGTTCTCTTGCTACTTTGTGGAGTGTTTCGGGCGGGTCATACTCGTTTGTTTCAGGTGGATCAAGCAAATCAGGAGAGGGCAGAACAAATCTTTTCAAATCTTTTTCCCTGGCATAATTTTCCTCATCTTCATCATCTGAATTGAAATTTTCATTATTTTCTGTTTCACTTTCTTTGCTATCGTCTATTTTTTCTTCTTTTTGGTGTGTTTTTTGAATGTCTAAAATCTGTGTTTTCTCGTAATCTTCCCTGCTCTTCTCTTCTTCTGACTTTGGTTTTGTTGATTCAAATTCAAGTATCATTGTTGAATGAGAGGTTTCTTCTGAGACAAGTTTGCTGTGGTATTTCACTTTATCTTCATCTTTTTCTGCGTAAGTTGTCTGATTTATTTCTTCTTGAACTTTCTTTCTCTTTGATTTTGCAAGTTTTAATATTGCTGGATAAATCACAGGTAGTGATGAAAAAACTGCCAGGAGAGATAAAATTGCGAGTGAGTTTTTGAACTCTACTCCTATTCTTTCAAGCTCACTTTTTATTTTCAGTCCTATTAGTCCCCCGTAGCTTTCATTCACAAAAGATAGAATTCCTGAAAGACAGATCGGGATTGCTAATATTGGTATGAAGATCAGGTGGTTTTTGTAGTTTTTGAGCAGGAAAAATGAGTTTGCAACGAGAAGACCGAATAAGATAAAAATTGATGAGAATCCGAGTGAAAGATAGAGTGCGCCTACGATTTTTTGCGAAATTTTTTCTAAAAAACCTTGATTTTTCACTACGAACGGAGAAGATGGAATATCAAAAAGTATAAAGTTTGAGATTATATAAAAGAGTATGGCTATATTTACAAAGCTTATCGCTTTCCCTAATCGCATAAAACAAATTTTACAAATGAAAGTATTTCTTTCGTTCTGACTTCTACGGGATTTCTATTATTTTGTAATTTTTGGTTTTGGGAATTTATTTTAATTTTTTTTGTGTTTTGTTAAAATTTTGTGTATGGTTGTATTTGGCAAATTTGTTTTGAATAAGAAAAGGTCTTTGAGGAGTATCTTCTTTATTTTCTTTCTATCCTTATCTTTTTCTTCTTTTCAGTTTTACGGTTGTGGTGAAAGAGAGAAGGTAAAGATCACTTTCCCAGTAAAGATCACTTTCCCAAAAGAAAAGTGCAACATACTTTCAAGATATGAGAATATGCCAGAAGAGGTTAGAGGCGAATGTTTTTTCCCGTATCCTTTTGAGCAGTTTATGTATCAGGGAAGGGTCTCTGTACCTTCTGAACTCATATGGGTTCCAGATGGTTATCCGCAGCTTGACCTGAGCTTTATCAACTCATTTGATGGGTTTTCTCCCGTGAATCAGATTATATACTGGCATCCCGAAGGTTTTTCAAGAGAGGGTCTGCCTGAACCTGAGGAAACACTAAATCCAACCTCTCCTGTTCAGCTTATAGAGTGGGGCAGTGGAAAGAGAATTCCAGTTTTTGTTGAGCCAGATGTAAGGGCTGAACGCCCGTATCAAACTCTATATATAAGACCGCTTTTCAAGATGAAAAACTCTTCGCGTTATGTTGTTGTTATCAAAAAAGGATTGAAGGGTATGAATGGCAATATTCTTGAATCTCCGCTTTTTTTCAAGTACCTTGTTCAAGGAAAAGATATGGTTTTTGAAGGTTTGAGCGAAGATGCAGGAAAATGGAAAAAGCATTTTGAAGAGATTCTGGATTTTCTTGAAAGTATTGGTATAAAGAAGGAAGACATTTTGGTTGCGTGGGACTTCAAAACCGCATCAGAAGATCTCATCATAAACCATCTCCTTTCTGTAAAGAAAACTGTCTATGACTATGCAGACAAAATAACTTTTATCGTAGATAAAGTAGAGCCAAATCCTTACTCTGGTAAGCAGGATTTACCTGAATCTTACAGAAATCTCATAGCTTACTCTGTTTCGGGCAGGTTTTATGTTCCAAAATACGATAATCCATCTCAGCTTTTTGAAGCAAGGTTCAAGATGAACATACCTTCTGGAGAGTGCTTTTCATCTCATTTGACGCGTGTTATGATTTTCGGTCACGGTCTTTTTGGCTCTTATGAAGAGATCAGCTCAAACCATCTTCTATATGTGTCTTCATTTATGTGTCTTCCTATCATTGCTACAAAGTGGATTGGTATTGATGATGACGCAAGGGGAAAGGTTTTTGAGATTGGAGCGAGTAAAAAGGGAAATATCATTGATGCTGTGAAGTATGTTGTTTTCAATCTGAAACAGGGGCATGCGAATTTCCTCGCTCTTGCTATACTCATAAATAAACCATCTTTCTGGCAGGAGGTGAAAAGTAAAGTGTCGGGATTTAACTTTCCAGAAAAACCTTCTGAAATTGTCTACTATGGAATATCAAACGGAGCGATTCAGGGGGGAACATTTATGGCTCTGACAGATGAGGTTAAAAAAGGAGTTCTTGATGTCGGTGGTGCTATATGGACATCTCTGCTTGAAAGAAATAAAAGCTGGGATTTGCTCAAAAATACATTCGGATTTGTAAAGGCAGAGGAGGAGTTAGAGCTGAAAAAATATATAGCGTTATCTCAAATTATTTTTGACCTTGTTGACCCTGTAACTTTTGCTGAATATGTGACTCGTGGAAACGAAAAATTGGGAATAAAACCAAAGTTTATATTTTACCGTGAAGCTCTGTATGATGAGCAGGTTGCTAACTTTGCAACAGAAACATATATAAGGGTTGCAGGAATACCGGGAATAAATAAACCTGTGAAAAAGGTTTTCGGTATTGAGTTTAAAGATGCTCCTTTTGATGGTTCGGCATATTTGCAGGTTGATCCGAAACTATCTGACAATGATATTCAGAGATTTCCGAAGGGGAATATTCCACCTTCTCCTGACCCATTATCTACTCGTGTTCAGAAGAACATGCCAGTTGAAAGCAGTGGAGATTATGTTACTCCACATGAAGTTCCGAGGAGGGTGAAAGAGATTCTTGATATGCAGAAAAAATTTTATGACGAGGGAAAGATTTACCAGTTCTGTTCAGATAAAATATGCGATCCAGATTAATTCGGCAAAAGCGAAATTGTTTTTCTGATGACTAAATTTTATCTTTAACTTTTTTATGGTTTTAAAAGATATTTTGTCGGGGATTCAGCAGAACAGATATTTGAATTTTATTTTTTCGTACAGATTTATTCCATCTCTTTTGGTTGCTCTTTTTCTTTCTTTATATGTTGCTTTTGTAGGTGAGGGGTGGGCAAAGTTTGAAGTTGTTTTTCTTGTTTCTTTTCTCTCATCTTTTTTGCTTTTGAGAGAGGGTGATAGAGTTGTTCATCTTTCGTTTCTTATATCTTTTGTTTGTCTTCTTCTTTTCTTTTATGTTTTTATTTTTCAGCTTGAGAAGTTTTTGGTTTTATCTGGGGAAAAGCTTATTTTTGTGGTTCCTTTTCTCGTTGTTCCGTCGGTTTTGTTTTTCATAGTTGAAAAGCGGTTTGCTCTTTATATTTCTGCTCTTTGCTCTTTCCTTTTGTTCTTCGTACACAGAAATTTTCATCTTTCGTTTATACATTTTACTGTTTCTTTTGCTTTGATTGAACTTTTACAAGGTGTGAGAAGGAGAATAGTTATGTTCAAGTTAGGTGTGATTTGTGGTTTTATAGGTTCTGTCTTATCTCTCTTTTTAGAAAAAGATATAGTGGATTCAGCTTTATTGTTTTTATCTTCTATTTTTTCTCCGTTCATATCTCTTGGGATAATTTATATAGCGGAGAGGTTTTTTGGGGTTTTGACTCCGTTTTATCTTTTTGACCTTCAAGACCTTGAGCATCCGCTTCTTGTTCAGTTGAGAAAGAGGGCTCCGGGAACATTTCATCATTCTCTTGTTGTTTCAGATATAGCTTATGTTGTGGCGAGCGAGCTCGGAGTAAATGCCGAGCTTGTGAGATGTGCAGCTTTATATCACGACATAGGAAAAATAACAAGACCAGCATACTTTATAGAAAACACAGGAGGAGAGAGCAAACACTTTAAAATAACTCCTCCTCTGAGCGCTAAAATAGTTGTCAAGCATGTTGAAGATGGGGTCAAAATCGCAGAATCATATATGCTCCCGAAAAGGATTATAGATTTCATAAGGGAACATCACGGGACAACAAATCCTGAATTTTTTACAAAGGCGGCGGAGATGCTTGATATTGATTTTTCCGTTAGGTATCCTGGTCCCGCTCCGAGAAGTATAGAGACAGTTATAATGATGATAGCTGATTCTTGTGAGGCAGCTGTAAGGTCGCTTGAAGATTTTTCATTAGATGAGATAAGGCGAACTGTTGAAAAAGTTGTGAAAAATAAGATGGAACAGGGACAGTTTGACTATGCTCCCGTAACTTTGGAGCAGATTTCAAGAATAAAAGAGGGTATAATAAAGGCGCTTGCTGATTTTTATCATATTAGAGTGAGCTATGAAGAAGAAGAGATAAAAGATTATATTGCCACAATTAAATCAAAGAAATCTGAGAAATTCTCAAAAGGGAAAGAAGAAAAAGTTAAAAAAGCCGAGCAAGTATCTGCTGATGGTGTGAAATACGAGCTTGATGATGGAAAAGATAAATCTGATGATTCGGAGTTTTCAGATAAAAATCAGGAAAAAACTCTTCCGAAAAAACAAAGCTGAAATCTCAAATTTCCTCAATTCGTCAATATCCTATAACTTTTGAAAATATGTCTCTTACTTTTTTTAACGCTGATTCAAACTCATCTTTTGATATTTTTTCAACTTTTGTTATTTCTTCCCAGAAATTTCTGTCTTCAGGGTCTATCCAGATATCTTCAAGTGGGAAATCGCTCTTTATCTTTATGTATTTTTCTATTTTTCTCAAGATTTCATAAGGTTTTCTCAGGTTTTCTCCTAATACTTCTTCGGCGAGTTTTATGGAATCGACGAAAGAAATATCAAATTTCTTCTCTCTTATCTGTATGAAGTGAGAGATGAGTTCTATATCTTGTAAGCCACCTTCAATGTATTTTAGATTTATGATTTTCTTCCCGTCAACAAATTTTAAAGAGAGTTTTTCTGAGGATTTTCTTTTTAGCTCTTTGAAAGAGCTTTTGAGTTCTGATATTTCTATGTTCTCAAATGCCATTTGTTTTATTTTTTGTATTTCTTGCTCTATCGCTTTGCTTTCTTTGGGGAAGATAACTCTTGATTTTAAGATGGGGATTTTCTGCCATATATTTGCAGATTTGATGTAGAATTCCTCTAATGATTTTGTAGATATAGCAAGTGGACCTGCGTGTCCTGATGGTCTTAATCTCATATCAACTTCAATACCGCTTCCTTCTTTTGTTTTTGAAGTCAAAAAGACGATGAACTTTTGAGCAAACCTTATCCACTCTTCTTGACTTCCCTCAGAGAAAATAAAAAGGAGGTCGGCGTCAGAACTATATATTGCTTCTTCTGATCCGTATTTGCCAAGAGCTACGATGAAAAAGGGTATTGATAGTTTGGACGGGGGAAGATTTATTTTAAGCTTTTCTCTTGCGGTGAGAGATACTGTCTCTCTTACTACGAAATCGTATATCTTGCAGATTCTTTTTGATACTTTGGCAAACTCTATGTTTTTAGATAAATCCTCAAGGAGAAGAATCAGTGTTTTCTCTTTTTTTTCTCTTCTTATTTCGTTCATCACTTCTTCTTCATCTTCATTTTTTACTTTTTCCCAGAAATCATCTTCATCTGGTGGTTCAGGAGAGTGCTTATAAGAGAGGAAAATAATATCTAAGCTTTCTGGGTGGTTTATGAGATAGTTTGCGAAAAGGCGAGATATACCTGAAAGTTTTGCGAGAATTTCAATGAGTTTTTCGTTTTTCATAAGTAGAAAATAAAATCCCCTTCTTTTCCCGATGGACTTTATGAGTGAGTGGAAAAAAGATAGCGATGAGTTTTTGTCTGGAGATTTTGCGGAATACCAGACAATAGATGAAATAAGCTTTTCAGAAACAGTAAGCTCCTCTGTCTTTATCTCAAATGTTTTCGCTCCAAAATCTGCTACTGATATTCTTTTTTTCTCTTTTAGGAAGAGGGTTTTTTCTCTGAGAGAGTTTATAATCTGTAAAGCCGATTGCACATCTTCGTATCCAAGCTCATATAAGTAATTTCTTATGTCATCTTGCGTGTCATCTTCTGTTATTATCTTGTATTCTGGAACCTCCACTTCAAATGTTTCTTCAAATATCTTGTGAACTTTGTTTCTGACCAGCTTTAATCTTTCAAAGAATTCCTGCTCTGATATTCTGTAAAATTGGGTTATTTTCGGTATATCTTTTTGCTCAATGGTGAATCTCTGTTCTTCATCAAGTTGAATCAAGCTTTCTATCTCTCTTAAAAATATGTAGCAATCTTTAAGTGATGGATAGGTTTCATCTTTGATATATTGTTTTAGAAGTTCTAGAATTTTTGTTGTTTTTTTCTCTCTCAACCTTTCGTCTTTACCACCGAAGATAAGCTGGTTTGCAAAAACAACAAACTCCACCTCTCTTATCCCTCCCTCTGAGTACTTCACATCAAAAATTTTTTCGTCTCTCCTCAGGTGGCGTGATATAGATACTTTTATCTCTTTCAATCTTTCTATGGCTGAGAAATCTAGGTATTTTCTGAAAACGAATGGTTCAATTTCTTTGAGAACTTCTTCGCCTAATTTTTTGTTTCCTGCAACGGGTCTTGCTCTCAGCAGTGCATATCTATCATCTGTCTTGCCGAGGTTAAGGTAGTACCATGTGAAGAATTTATCTGTTATTACGATTGGACTTGACTTCCCGCCGGGTCGCAGATCAAGGTCTAACCTCCAAAGAAACCTCTCTCCCTTCCTCTGAGAAGTTATGTTTACAAATTTTCTTACATCTTTTGTTATTTTTTCTTCGTCTGATTGAGAAGATATGATGAAGCATATATCAAGGTCTGATGAGAAGTTTATCTCCCCGGCTCCTAATTTACCAAATCCTATTATGCATATTTTTTCATAGTCAAGCATTGCTTTTGAAAGTTCATCAAGAATTTTCTCATACATTTTTGTGAGTTGTTCAAGGAATTTTTCCGTTGAGATTTTGTGGTTCAACCAGAGTTCTACGAGCTTTCCTTGAAAGAGATATTTGAAATCAATTGCTTCTTCAAAACTTTTTATCTCTTTTTCTTCGAGTTCCTTTGATAGCTCTTCTACTATCATAAAAAATAGAATAAAAATAGATTTTTATGTGTAATTTTACGATTGAGCGAATACTAGCTTTTTATTTTGAGGTAAAGATAAACCACGCAAGATGAAATATAAAATAGTGAAGAAATTGCAAGTGAGAGCAGAGATATTTTTGATGGTTTTGCTTCTTCTGGGAATTCTTTGAGTTTGAAAATACTGATGAGCATTATTGCGGGAGAAAATATAGCCATCCCGAAAAATCCTACAATTGCTGTGAATACTATGAGAGTTCCGGGTGGAGCTACCGGCAAGGTTATCATGGTGATTAAAGTTATAGCAGAAAGCAAGATAAAATACGCTCTTGACTCATCTTTTATGATGTCCTTCTTGATTGATTTTATTATGTCAATGTTTATTTTTGCCACTGCATCTGCTGTGCTCATCCATGTATCTACCAGAAAAAGAGAGGAAGAGAAGAGAAAAATCTTCCTTCCTATCTCTCCCCACCATTGAGCAAAAAACTCTGCTTGAACAACTGCTATCTTGTATCCAGAAGGAAAAAGCCCTTTGGGATGAAGAATAGAGAAGGCAAGAAGGCATGTCATAAGCGTTGTTATGAGATTCCCTACGACTCCTACCAGTGAATCCAGAAAAAGTGCCTTTTTCCAGAAAGATATTTTCTCTTTCAGTTTATCTTCTTTTTTTGGCTTGAATCCGAAGTCAAATCTGTTCTGGTTGTAGATAGACATACCCATGCCTTTTCCTATCACCCAGTATGAGTAAAATAGGGACCAGAAACCTCCAAGTCCCATAAAAGTTATGGCAGTTATAATCTCTTCATAGTCATCTTTCTCTATTGATTTTATATCGGGTTTGAAAAAGCCAGCTACAAATTCCGGGATTTTTTCAACAACTCTTGGATGAAGGCATGAGATAACGAGTCCCGAAAAAGTTCCAACCGCTACGAATGTCATAAAGATCTCAACGACTTTATAGGTTCTTTTGGCTCTTGTGAGGAGTATGAACATGAAGATTATAAGTATGTATCCCCATATGTTTGATGCTGTCTTTGGAGAGAGTGGAGTTCTTATAAGTTCAGAAAGAGCGGTTCCACCAGCTACTACAAATGACCCAAACCAAAGAAACGAAAAGTTCATCATTATCCACAAAAATACGGTGAAACTTTTTGATAACCTGAAAAATCCTCTCCATATGCTTTCTCCTGTAAGCATTGAGTATCTTCCTATATGATATGTGAGAGGTAGCTGTATTATTGCTGAGGGTATGAGTAGGAAGAGGAGAGATGTTCCGTATTTTGCTGTAAGGTAGGGCCACCATATAAGTTCTGATGAACCTTGGGCGAGAGCAAGCCATATTATTCCGGGACCTATAGCTCTCAAAATTCCGGTAGGTTCAGGGAAGATATTTTCTCTGAACTCTGAAAGATGAGAGTTATTAGTTTTTTTTATCGCCTC
>JAUQOU010000042.1 GCA_030550715.1 bacterium
GCTTGGCATAACAAAGGTGTTGCTCTTCTTGATCTTGGTCGCTATGAAGAAGCAATAAAATGCTTCGATAAAGCAATAAAAATAAATCCTGATTATGCCCAAGCTTGGTATAGCAAAGGTGTTGCTCTTTCTAATCTTGGTCGCTATGAAGAAGCAATTGATGCCTTTGATATAGCAATAGAAATAAATCCTGATTATGCTTATGCTTGGTATAACAAAGGTGTTGCTCTTTATAAACTTGGTCGCTATGAAAAAGCACTCCACGCTTTTAATAAAGCGATAAAAATAAATCCTGATGATGCTGATGCTTGGTATAATAAAGGTGTTGCTCTTTCTAATCTTGGTCGCTATGAATCCGCAATAAAATGCTATGATAAAGCAATAAAAATAAATCCTGATTATGCTGATGCTTGGTATAGCAAAGGTGTTGCTCTTGAAAAACTTGGTCGCTATGAAGAAGCAATAAAATGCTTCGATAAAGCAAAGAGTTTAAAACCCGAGAGTTGAAATATACCAAATAGGGATTTGAACTCAAACCGTAGGGAAAACAGAAGAGTAAGGTATCCCGGTTATTTTCTCAAAAATATCTCTATATATTCTCTCGTTAGCTTTCTCCACCTGCTTCCATAAAGTGAAGAGGTCAAAAATAAACACAAGAGCAAAACCCCCCGCTAAAACCAAACCACTATAAAAGAAAAGATCATTCACCATAAAAAACCCAAAGATCGTAAAAACAGAAGACAAAACAGGCAGAGAAAGAAAAATAACACCCTCTGTATTTTTGCCTAAATAAAACTTGTGAAGCCCAATAAACCAAAAGAAAACCAAAAATATATACGCAGTCAAAGTGTCTTTCTTATGCCTTAAAAACTCAACCTCAACAATCTTCAACTTATCCGGAGATACCATACGAAAAACTTATAACTCCTTCCGAAGCGCAAAATATATTGAAGGAACAAATATCCTGTCAAAGAAAGAAAAGAACATAAGACCTAAAATGACCCCATCTCCAACCTTCCTTATCTCATCTCTTATAGCCCTCACAAGAAATGGATTTGGAAACACAGAATAATCTAAAACCAAACACGGATTCCCATCAAACTTTGACCTGTCTTCTCTCACCCTAAAATGAAAAATTGGAATCTTCGCACGAGTCAAAATATTTACACCCCTGAACTCAGAATCAATTTTCATAAAGACCTTACCCTTCCAAAGAATATCCCCCGTGAGAATAAAAACCTTCTCAAGAAATGAAGGTATAGGTGTTTTGGAAGTTTGCGGTAAAGCTAAACCACTCCAAAAACCCTGAATCTCACTATGTGAAGGTAAAGAACCCTCTACAAATATCTTATCAAGCTCTTTCCCTCTCAAAGATTTAAGCTCGGTTATATCTCTGATAGCCATACAAAAAAATTTATCTCAAAAAACAAAGAATCAATTTTTTTTGATATTTTTTAAACTTAAAACCGCTGAAGCTGATATTAATCTCTTTATCCCCTTATTCACTCAAAAATATTCCAGAAGGAGTCGGAATTTCGTATTCTCTCACAACCCTTTCCCCCTCTATATCAAACACCTTAACCCTATCTTCAAAATAAGAAGAAAAAATCATAAGGTTCGGATTTTCATCAAAAAATCTCATATGCAAAATTCTCCTACCTAACCTAAAATCTTTCCTTCCCGTAATTTCACCTTGAATTTCGGAGAATATGAGAAGAGAAATTACATCTTCACATTCACCAGAATAATTTACTGCTAAATAATTTTTCATATTTGATACCACAAAAACCGGAGACGAACAAACTTCTATTTTTTTATATTGCAAATTTGAGACATCAAGTTGAACGATATATGGTATACCTAAATTAGGGATAAAAATTTTTCCGGCTATCTCCGCCCAACTCCCAAAGTGTGGAACCTTGAAAAGCTGTTCCCCTCTGCCATAACTGACAAAATGAGAAGATAAATCCTCAAGGTTTAATACCCCAACGCTTCCCTTTTTCCACAACCCATAAATATATTTTCCAGAATATAAAAAAGCATCAAATATCACATCTTTAACACTTAACTTTTTGAATTGCTTTGGACGACAATTTTCAACATCATATATGTGTATCTCTCCTTTATCCATCAGAGAAAAGATAAGTTTTGTCTTTCCGCCTTTTTCAAAAACCTTTATTCCAACCACCCTTGAGTTCGTTTCAATAAAATCAGTTTTTCTATCTTTGAGATTCAATATAACTACTCCGCCGGGCTGATAGTTCGCAACAGCTATCACATCATCACAAATAAAATCAAAACCTATTGAACTTTCTCCAACCTTTATCTTATCTGCAACCGAAAAATCAGAAGATATTGAAATAATATAACCATCTCTTGTAAGCAAAAAAACATTTTTACCTCTGAACTTTATTACCGCATGCCTTAGGTCTTGACCAATATTAACCCTTGAAACAATTTTCCCTTCTTTATGATCTATAACAAAAACAGAAGATGTCTCACGAGATACCACCCAGATAAGACCGAAAATGAAATGTATCAACATCTTTCAAAACCTCCTTCTGCTAAAAAGTTAGGAAAATAATCATCAAAGGATTCAGCTCGTGGTTCTGCCTTGCTATCAACTTCATCACCATATTTTTGCGATTGAGAACCTTGCTCGCTCTCAATTATATGACAAGCAGGGTCAGGAGCGTCTATTTTGCCCGTTAAAATCAAAGCTCTTGCTCTTGAACTCCCATTGCATATTTGAAGAAACTTACAATCCCTGCACTCCCCCACAATATCTCTTGGCTTCTTCCTTAAAAAAGACAGAACTTGATTTCTCTCATCATTCCATATATCGTACAAACTCTTCTGATGAATATTACCGATACTGATGGGAAAGAAAGGGTCGGGCTTGACAAATCCAAAAGGGTCTATATTCATAATCCTTACTCCCGCCTGATTACCTCCCCAAGCCATCAGATTATCAAAAAGATAATCTTTGTAATCCCCAAAATACCTTGAAAATTTTTCGTAGAGAATAACAGCATCTGTCTCGTTATTCCCGGTTACAACATCTATCTGGATATTGTTCAGAACATAATAAATCGCTCTATCTATGATAAGCTCCACCGCTTTTTTTGACTTATCTTTAAATGTTTGTTCAAGGTATCTGCCTCTACCAGAACCAACAAGATGAGAAAAATATATTTTCGGGACACCGATTTTTTCTGCCAGGTCAAAAATAAAAGGAATAAAGTCCGCTGTTTTATGAGTGATAGATAACCTCACTCCAACGGGAAACCCGTTCTCAACACAAATTTTGAGCGCCCTTATAGATTTTGCAAAGGCACCCCTAACACCCCTGAACTCATCGTGTATATTTTCCGGTCCATCAATACTTATACCTATGTAATCAAATACTTTGAGCTTTTTGACATTCCTTGAGCTTATAAGAGTTCCGTTTGATGAGAGATTTACTCTCAAACCCTTATCTTTGAAAATATCTGCAATTTCAAATATCTTCGGATGCATAAGCGGTTCTCCACCCGAAATAACAACAGATATAACTCCCAATTTCTCAAACTCATCTGCAAGCTTCTTTATAGTAGATATATCCATAGATAATCCTTTGCCAAATCCAGCAGATATATAGCAATGACTACATCTCAAATTGCACGATAAAGTTATGTTGAGTATGACAACAACTCCATTCTCCGATTGTTTTAGAACTTTTCTGTTCAAAGATGATTTGACCAAGCTTGTTATCCTCAGCATGCGGGGAACCTCCTTAAAATTTTTCAACTCAAAATCTTAAAAGTCCCTCCGGGCAGAACATCTTTTGAGTATATCTAAAAAGTCCGCAAGAGCAGAGACCTCTCTTTTGCTCAACTTCAACCCCGGCATAAGATTCGGATGCTCAATCTGACTTAAAAGCTTATCTCTATTGGTAAGGTTCAAAGGCGGACCGAAAGCCATCTTGGTCTGATGATGACATCCCCAACACTTAACCCTGTAAATATCCCATCCAAGCAAACCGCTTTGAAAACTCTCTTCAAAAAAATTGTATTTCCCAAGTGGTTTTTCAATTGGCAAAACTTTTACGGTCTCAAAAGTTTTCGGATTCAAAACCGAAATATTATCTCTGCCCGATACAAAAGCAAAATCTCCACAAGGAGAAAATCCAGCATGAATCCCATCAAAACCCCTTCCCTTCTCAAAGGTAAATTTGTTTATCAAATATATTTTCTGTCCATCTGAAACCCACAGGTAATTTGTCTCGGGATGAGTTCTTATAAAAAGAACGGGCTTATCAAAACTTATTTCTTTCAGAACTTGCCAATCGTACAACTTGAAAAACACAACCGTGTTTGATAAAGGAACAGCAGACACAAAATCACCATTATACCAGAACTCACACGAGAAAAAATGAAAATTTGAAGGGTTTGTAAGCTTGTATGAAAAGACGACTTTTTCTCCGTCATAAAAATAAATCTCTTTATCGCTTCCGATTATGAGTATATCAGAGAAGGGAGAAACACAGAAAGATTTTACAAAAACACCTAATTTATGAACTATCTTTTTCTCTTTCGGGTCAAATATCTCCCCGCTTCTCGTTATAGCTAAAACCTTCTGTTTGAAACTAAAAATACTTATAGGTCTTTTTCCAATCTCTATCTCATCAACAACTTTCAGGTCTTTCTCATCAAGCAAGACAAGTTTCTGCGGTAGAAGGCATAAGACATACACAAGATTTTCACGATGTGATACAACCAAGTTTCTAGCCCAAGAACACAATTTTATCTTTTGAACCTCCCCTCCTCCGAAGGGATATTTAACAAGCTCACCGCTTTTTGATAGAGCCAAAACTCCCCCAGCGGAGAATTTTACTCCTCCGTGAATCTTTGATATACTCACACTATCAAAAAAATCACCATCTTTTAGAACATATATGCCCGCATCTTTCTGCACAAGAATAGTAGTATCCTCTGGATCTATCTTGATAGCAGTTTTAATTCTTAACTTTTTGAAATGATCACTTTTATCTTCTTCAAAAGATGGAATTTCTTGGAGATAATTTATAAGTTCATCTAATTCTTTTTGGGAGAAACTAAAACTCGGCATAAAAGGCATTAGTCCTTCTTGAAGTATTTTTTTTACAATCTGCGAATCAACGAAAATCAGCGGGGAAGCATTTCCACCTAATTTTTCATCACCGTGGCATGAAGCACAATTTCTTTTATATATCTCAGCACCTTGCTGAAAAGCAAGGAAAAATATCAAAATGAAAAACTTCGAAACCATAAAATTTAATCTTATTACCTCTCATCAGAATTCTTTCAAATAATGGATTATTTTCATCAGTATATATCTTTCATAGTATTGTAGACATTAAAGTGTCCTGTTGGAGTTATAACCCAATCACCTTTTATCTCATGTTTGAGCTGAAGCGTCTTATCATCAAAAACCAAAATCGCAGTAGGTTGATCTTTTCTACCCCAAACAGATACCCAGACCTCATCTCCGTTTTTGTTATACTCAAGATGAACAAACCTCGCCCCAGCATACTCTTTTGGAACTTCTATCTCTTTTTTAACCTCAAAAGTGAATTTATCAAGGACGTAAATCTTATTGCTGAGCTCAGGATTCAAAGGTCTATCTACCCATAGGTTTGGAGAATCAGGATGAGTTTTTATAAACAAGTTTCCACCTCCTTCTCCTGGCAGTTCCACTTTCACAACTACTTTCCAAGCATATTCTGGTTTCTTTTTCGGATCTGTTCCTATACACTGAATAGTGTTATCTCCAAGATGTCCTGTGCAGAATATCGGACCGAACTTAGGATGGTTTATGTTAGCTCCTCTTCCCGGATGTGGCTTATTTCCAACTTCAATAAGAGAGACCAATTTTTTTGTAAGCGTATCAACAACCGCAAGTTTATTTCTCATATTCGCAGCAACGATGAAAAATCTCTTCGATAAGTCCCAACCTCCATCGTGTAAAAACCTCTCAGCTTCTATCATACTTATTTTGAGATTTTTGATATCTGAGTAATCAACGAGCCAAATTAGACCTGTTTCTTTGACATTCACGACCCACAGCGGGTCATGATGAGAAGCGACAATTGATGCAACCCTTGCCTCCCTCAAAAACTCGTTTGTATCATATGTATAACTTGAGGTAGAGACAATTTTGAGTGGTTCAAGTGTCTGTCCGTCTAATATCACAAAAGAAGGAGGCCAATAACAGCCAACAATAGCCAATTTATCTTTAAAGTTACCTAATTTTCCTTCGTATTTGCTGACATCTACACTTCTTGCATCATTACACACTTTCACCTCTGCTACTTTATCTGGTGGATTAGCCCAAAGATCTATGAGAGTCACCCTTCCGTCTCTCCCGATTGAATAAAAATATCTTCCTGTTGCAGATGCTCTGAGAATATGGACAGCAAACCCGGTATTGACAATATTGACAAGTTCTTTCGTATCTCCATCTACTATGGCAACCTTTCCGACATCACGAAGGACTATCCCGAAAAAGTTCTGCCAGTTTCTTTTGTGTTGGGGTTCTTTCGGTCTCTTTTCAGGTGGAACATAAACTTTCCAATTCTCTTTCATTTCCGCAAGAGATAATTCAGGTGGCGGAGGAGGGGGATGCTGTAAGAATCTTGCAAGTATATCTATTTCCTTTTCAGAAAGAATTCCCTGCCTTCCCCAGTCAGGCATTCCTCTTGGAGTTCCATAAGTTATAAAGACCTTCAGTCCTTCTGTTCCGAGAAGAAGGGTTCTGTTCTCCGGAAGCAAAGCGGGACCGGTTGCTCCCTTACGAGTTACACCGTGACAGCCAGCACATCTGTCAAAAAATATACGCTTTGCAATTTCCATCTCCTCAGGCGTCAGCGGAGGTGGTTGTCTTACTGCTCCGTCCTTCTTCTCCTGTGCATAACCTTTGAAGAACAAAAGAACAACGAAAAGAGAAGAAAAGAATATAGCGTTAGCTACGCCAAAAAAAGAACGCCCCCATATCGCCTTTGATCGCCCGTAGATATGTTGATCTTTTTCTTTATGAATTCTTCTTTTTTCGCTATCTGCCATAGCCATAACCTCCTTTTTTTCTTTTACCCTTGATATTCCTTTCATATTCATTTTTTTTTCCTCCTTTCTCTTTTATATTTTTTCAGAAATTTATGAAAATTTGTAAATATACCCAATGCATAGGATCATTTTTGCCAAGTTTTCTCGGAAGTTCTCCGGGGAAAAAGATAGAGTACCCCGATTCAACTTTCAAACTCTTGACCGGCTCGGCTTCAAGAATTATATCAAACTCTGTCCCCGCATCGCGAGATGGATATGGTAACTTATCTTTCAAAAAGACGAGCTGACCTGCATTATACCACCAATCTTCATTTGTATACAGCCAGAATTTCCAGAAATCAAAACTCAAAGAAATTTTCTCAAAAGGAACAAGACCTGTACCTAACCTGAGACCATGCATATTTTTCCAAGAAAAAAGGTCAGCATACCCATAATGAATGTGGTTCGTTGGGAAAAAGTTATAAAATGTTCTTCTTATACCATTTTGTCTGTCTTTTTGAGTTGTTCCCTGAGCCAGATCATACTCAACGAACACACGAGCTTTCAAAGGACTCATTTTGGTACCAATTCTTCCTGATATAGCAAAAGAATTAAGTTTATCTGCCCAAGCTCTGCCAAACTCATAAACTCCTTCAAAAACTACAAAAGGAGTAAAATTTTCTATTTGTCTCTCTCCTGAAAACCTCAATCCAGAAGCAAATATAAATGCATCTTTTGATACCTCTCTCTTGTAATTTTCAAAACCTACACCTGCGTAATTTACTCTCGCCCCATCAAGAAGAGAAAGAAGATAGATATCTAAATTGTTTTTTCCCGGAAGATTGAAAGAGTTATATACGCCAAGAAGCGAGACCTTGTTTCTTTTCGGCTGTGGAATCTCCGCTGCTCCTTCCGCGACAGAATTTTCTCTTATGATAAAAGCTAAAAAATCTGTTCTGAAAACAGAGTGTATTCCCGATATTTTTATACCATCAAAAGAATTTGAAACATTTGACCAGTCAAAAGTTCCAAGAATCCGGTGTTCTCCATAAGCCAATCTCTGCCTCCCAATAGCTGCATTTATCTGAAAGTTTTCAAACGATTTTTTCAGCAGAGCCAAACCTTCTATTATGTCTAACGATTCAAGGTTTCGTGAATTAGTCGCCGTAAAATTAACCCCCTCTAATGGAGCATCCTGTGAAAGAAGGGAAGCAGCTTTTCCAAAAATTCTTGAATCCTGCAATGTTCCTTTAAGTTCTATGTTATCTCCAATCTTTATAGTTGGACCGAATCTGAAACGCATATTTACAAAAGAAAAAGAGTCATTCTGTGCTGAATTCATATCAAGATTATCTCTGAACTCCCCTCTTGTTCTGAAACTTCCGGAAAATGATATAGATTCAGAGTCGGAGTATGCTATTGACATAAAAGGTTGGAGAAGAAAAGGTAAAATTACCGTAAGAGCGGGAAAAAACAGCTCTTTTATGTTCTTCCGCATCATACAATTACTTATGCAAAAAGTGTGCCACCTTTTAAACCCAATTTTTTAAATTTTCATTTTTTCATTTCTATATGAAATATTGAATTTCAAAAGCGTTTGATATACCTCACAAATACCTTGTCTCAAAAATAAGACAAACCGTCTCAAAAATGAGACAGAATTTCCCAAAAGTGAGACAAGATTATTTTTGTCTTTTTCTTGAAATTGAAAAAACCCAGGCATCCTCAGGAATAGCAAGAAACATAAGAGAAGAACCCATAAGAGTTATATTCAGAAGAAAGTGAATGATCTCCTGAGCTTTCATTTGAGGGTCATGATAATTCCAAAAATCATGCATGATAAAAGTCACAGGGATATAAAAAGAAACCAAAGAGAAAACGCCCAACCATGGCATAAAACCCGTAAGAATGGTAAAACCACCAACAATAAGAAGAAATCCGGCTATGAAGACGCCAAATTCCGGAAAGATACTCAACTTTTGAGCAGTTAATTGAACCATCGTTTTGAAGTTAATAAAAAGCCTTAATCCAAAGAATATGTAGAGCAACCCTACAATCAATCTCCCTATCAAAAAACCTAACTTTTTTATCTTATCCATAACCTGCCACCTCCTTTCTTCACATTGATAATATGCAAAAAATATTCCACTTCAGGGCGAGGAAATTGAGTTATCTACGGACATTTTTTTGTAATTCAAAAATCCGATACTATCTTAGAGAGCCGAACTGGTTTATGTTTTATGCTCCGAATTTTTCAAGTCGCCCTGCATGAGCGAGCAAAAGAGGCATAAGATGAACAGCATAAATCGTTCCCAAACTCCCCCTCATACAATCTCTTTCAGTAAATCTTCCGAAACCATCTCTGAAGGCTCTCTTTTCAGAATATATGAGAAGAGGGACAGGATGGAAGGAGTGTCCGCCAATTTTAGAAGGTGTTGAGTGATCACCGGTTATAGCTAAAACATCTGGTTTCAGCAGAAGAATTTTCGGAAGGACAGAATCAAATTTCTCTATCGCTCTGACCTTCTCATCAAAATTTCCATCCTCACCAGCTGAATCAGTCATCTTGAAATGGAAATAAAAAAAGTCATAAACGCTGAAACTTTCTTTTAATATGTCAATCTGTTCTTCCAGAGTTCCGGAATGTATTTCAGCAACATCCATACCCAGAATTTTAGCAAGACCTCTGTACATAGGATAGCTCGCAATAGCAAGAGCTTTTAGCTTCCACTTTTCCTGAAAACTCTCTATTTGCGGAACCTTTGAAAAACCTCTCATAAGAATACATAAACCCTTATCATGTAAAACCTCAAAGATTTCAAGTGAGAGCTGATAAGCTATTTTTGCCATTTTCTCTTTCTCATAAGTCGCATCACCAACTACTGACGGATACCTGATAAACTCTCCCTCTTTCTGCGGGTCCGTATCCCCTATATCATCAGATAATCCCTCTCCTCTGAAAGATATACATACCCTGTGTTCTTTAACAGTGTAGAAACTCACCTCAACATCTTCTATCTTTTTTATCTTTTCTGAAAGGATTTGAACAAGTTTTTTGTTATCTTCTGTTGATATTCTTCCCGCTCTTCTATCAAGAACTTTGATTTTATCTCCCTCTTGAACACACTTTGCAAAGTTCCCCCTCGCAAAAATCTCATTCTTTTCAGGAACAAGCCCTATTCCAAGTGCTTCCAATATACCTCTTTTTATTATGTTCTCAACCGGGTCATAACCGAAGAGAGCAAGGTGCGATGGACCTGAGCCGGGGGTTATTCCGAACTCAACCGGAATATGCAAACCTTTTGCGGAATCCCTCGCAAGAGAATCAAGATTAGGAGTATTGGCTACCTCAAGCTCGCTCTTCCCGTCTTTATATGGAATTCCGCCGAGCCCATCAAGAACACAGAGAATTATCTTGCCTCCATCTTCTTTTATAAGGTCTCTGAAACGCTTTGAAAAATCATTTATCATCTATGAAAATTTTCTGAAAGTTCGTATCTTATGCGGAAAGATATTTTTTAAAGAACGATATTGTAAGAGCCCAAGCATCTTTCGCTGCGGACTCATTATAAACTTCTGGTCTCTTCTCATTCGCAAAAGCATGAGAAACACCGGGATAAATTTTCAGCTGAACCTCAACTCCATTTTTCCAAACTTTCTTAGAAAGTTCTATAACATCATCGTTATTTACAAACTCATCTTTTTCTGCAAGAATAAATAAAATGGGAACTTTTATGTTTTCGGGTTTCACAGGAGCAAGCTGAGGGATACCATAATAAGGCACAGCAGCATTTATAACATCTGAAAAAACAGAAGCAAAGTACATAGTAAGAGAACCACCACAGCAGTACCCTACAACACCGATTTTCTTTGGCTCAATTTTTTCAAAACCTTTCATATAAGATACAGAAGCTCTGAACAAGTTTTCAACTTCTTTTAACCTGTTCTGAAACATATCTGTCATGAGTTGCCCAGCTTCATCAGGAGTTGAAGCGACTTTGCCTTTGTAAAAATCAGGAGCAAAAGCAGCAAAACCCTCTTTTGCGAATTTATCTACCACACCCTTTATCTGATCATTCAGACCCCACCATTCATGCAAAACAATTACACACGGAGCTTTTTTCCGAGGAGATGCAAAGTACCCTGTAACCTCAACCCCTTCCTTCTCAAACTTTATTTCCTTCCCCATAGTCCATCACCTCCTTTTCTTTGAAAAATAAAAAATTGAAAGGATCTTCAAAAGCAAAAATAATCAAGTATCAAAAACCTTAATTTAAGGAGTTTTAAAACTTCCGCAAAATTTACGCTAAAATTTTCTCCAAAATCAAAATGTTCTTATAACAAATCTTCCTATACTCTTTTTGTCTTTTAGCGCTCTGTGCGATTCAAGAGCTTTCTCAAGCGGAAACTCATCAGATACTACCGGCTTTACTTTTCCCTGCTCTATGAATGAAAAGAGTTTCTGCAATTCGTTATTATTTATGCCAACAGAACCCTTCAGGTTAAGCTCTCTTACTATAACCATTCCGGGATTAAGTGAGTATCTATCTACTTTTATATTTCCTATAAGAACGAGTGTTCCTCCCAATTTCAAGCTTCTTATGGCTCCTTCCAATCCTACTGAACCGGTATTTTCAATAACGACATCAACCCCTCTTCCGTTTGTTATCGCCACAGCTTGTTCGTTAAATCTCATATCTTTTGAGATGATAACATAGTTTGCTCCGAAATCTTCAAGTATTTTCGCTTTGCTTTCAGATGAAGTCACAGCTATCACATATGCTCCTGCAGATTTACATATTTGGACTGCGTGAATTCCAACTCCTCCGCTGGCACCGGTGATAAGAACAAAGTCGCCGGGCTTTACATTTCCCTGCGTGAAGATCGCGCGAAAAGCAGTCCCAACCGCACAGAAAACAATAGATAGTTGAGATGGAGAGAACTTTTTCGCAAGAGAATCCGGAACCTTGACGAAAGCTGACCAATGCGCTTTGACATATTCAGCATACCCACCCGGCATTGTCTGGACGAACCTCCCCGCTCTCTGACAGAGGTTATCTCTTCCAGAAAGACATAGCTCACATCTCCCACAAAATGGTCCGTGCCTTGATATAACAAGATCTCCCTTTGAGAAAGGAATTTCTCCATCATCTTTGAGATCCTCAACAACTCCGCATATTTCGTGTCCCGGCACAGTAGGCAAAACAGTATATTTGAAGCCACCCTCTATATCTATTATATCGCGATAGCAGACACCACAGGCAAGGACTTTTACAAGAACCTCACCATCTGAAAGCTCTCCCAAATCAAAATCCCGAAAAGATATACCATCATAACCAAACTTTTCAAGAACCCATGCTTTCATAATGAGAGAAAATTTACGAATCTTTAACGAAGTTCAGGCAAAATTCTAGAAAATTGATTTTGCTTGATGAGGTTGAAAGATACTTTCTCTTGACGATCTGAATAAATAATGAGATTATCTTTCAGAATTCAACTTTTTTTCAAAGTCCTTGATGTTTTTAGCTTTCACAACTTGCTTTTTCAGTTCTTTAAGTTTTTCAAGGTCGTCTATCCGCTTTACCTTCCTTATAACTCCTTTTGCC